>LUYY01000013.1 GCA_001603415.1 Bacteroidales bacterium Bact_07
CTTTTATGATTGGTTTATATCCAATATGGTTGATTTGACCATTGTCGGAAACCTTAATGCCATCAATGGTAATGGAATCGACCATTACATTACCAATGGGCTTCACAGTTTCTTCTTTTTTGCAAAACGTTACGGAAAGGGAAACGGCTGCTATAGTAATTATTGATAAAAAATACCTCATGGGGTTTAATAAAAAATAGGGTGGGGTGTTTTCCCCACCCTATAAGTTTAACTATTCAGTAATTTGTGATACTTCGGCATCGTATAGGGCCTTAACTTCGGTAGCCGAGAGCGCTTTGTCGTAAACACGCAACTCGTCGAGGTTACCCATAAACCAGCCCATCCACTCGTCAGTAGCCTGAGTGTCGGTTTTTGGACGCCATGCGCCAATATTAAGTACATCAGCATTTACAAAGTTCAAATCGCCAAGAGGTGTTTGCTGATCATCTGCATAACGATTTTCAACAGCTGCAGGAAAATCAACCTTTACACCATCCTTGTAAACCATGAACTTGGAGGTAGTTGCATCGTACTGGAAAACAAGGTGCATCCATTTGTTAACCTGGAAAATAGATTTCTTTACCTCAATCCATTGACCCTCCCAGGGAACACCTACTTTTTTGAAGTGTAATTTAAAGAATAGAGAATCGGCACCTGGATCGGTTAGCCTTTCGATCATTATAGTAAGGTTGCCCCAGAACAGATCATCCGATTTCCCAATTTCGAAAACCTTTGGAACGGGAGTACCATCAACCTTTGGCGATTTAATCCACATGGCCACAGTGTATGATTTCAGGGTTTTAAGTTTGCTGTTGTCAGGCAAATTATATCGAAGGTATGCACCGGTAGCACCTTGGTATGCCTTACCCCTACGGCCGGCTACATAAGTAACACTAGGCTGTTGCGATGGGGTAATGTTACCAATGGTTTCAAGGGCGTTGTTTTCAAATGGGAAGTAGGCAACCAGGTTGGCTGTTGCAATTGTCCCTGGATCAATTTTCCCATCGTTGTTGTTGTCATCATCTTTACTGCATGAGGTGAATAGCAATCCACCCATTACTACTGCGCCAAAAAGTAGCGCGCCAAAAATTCTGAATTTGTTCTTCATAGGACTTAAAATTTAGTTAGACATAGGTTTATTTAAGAATGAAATTAATATCCGCTATTTTGAGTTAAATTCGGATTCAGTTGCATTTGGGCAGCAGGAATTGGGTAATGTTCATGCTTGCCTACCACAAATCCCTTAGATGCGAGTGCGGTTGCCGCCTGATTTGTCCGCACCAGGTCAAAATACCTATCTTCTTCCATTGCCAGTTCAGCCCGGCGTTCGTCCCATATATCTTGTAGTGTTGCACCGTTGATACTGGGTAAACCAGCTCTATTACGAACCATATTGAGAGCATTGTCGGCGCTTAACCCACAAGTTAATGGAACTGCTGCACCTTCTACCAGTGCTTCGGCATACATCAAAAGGATATCAGAGTACCTGATTACTCTTATGTTATGGTCAAAGCCATAACCGTTGTAAACCCATCGGTTTTGCGATGAAGGGGTATATACCTTTCCATTGTAAACGGGATTAGTACACCTGGTCATTATGCTATCGCCCTCAGGAGTTTTTGTACCCCTGTATAGGAGTGTGGTTGCAGGTCTGATCACTTCGCCACGCGAATTGTAAAAGTCGATAAGATTTTGGCTTGGTGTGCAAAAACCCCAACCTTGCATGTTAGCAGGTGAATTGCCACGGGGGCCCTGTACATAACCATACTCAAGATAGGCCGCATCGCCCGATGATTTTCCTAAAGTAGAACTTTGAATCTCAAAGAGCGATTCCTTAGAGTTTTCTCCATCGAGGCTAAATTCTTCACGGAAGTTATCGAGTAATCTAAACCTACCCGATGCAATAATTTTATCGGTTAACGAGGCTACTGAATCCCATTCCGATTGGTATAGATGTACTTTAGCCTTGATGGCCATTGCAGTGTACTTCGATATTCTACCGCCCCATTCTTTGGTATAGCCATCGGGAAGAACGGCAATGGCTTCCTGTAAGTCCTTCTCAATGAAGGCGTAAAGTTCGCTTGTGCTGGCCTGATTTAATGAGGCCAACTGTTCCGATGAGAGAACAGTGTCAACTATGGGCACCCTTCCAAATAATCGGGTAAGATTAAAGTATGCGTAAGCCCTTATCACCTTAGCTTCACCTTGGCATTGAATGGCATAATCGCGGTCCGATTTATTCTGTAGGTTTTGAACGAATAATGGCATTTGGTGAATGGCGTAGTTTGCGCCACTAACTATATCGTAGTATCCTGTCCATAGGGCATTTATTAGCCCATTGGTGGGTTGAAAGTTTAGATTATCGATATCGCGCATTTCCGGATTATCTTCAGGGGTACTACCCTTGTCGGCATTGTCCGAGGCAATCTCAAACGCTCCAATGTAGGGGAAAACATGAGCTCCCCAGTTTCGCAATTTAGCATAGGCAGCGCTCACAGAAAGGAATATGTTTTCGGATTTGGTGTAATCAATTCCGGTTGTGGGGAGGGTTCCTTCCTGCCTAAAATCGAGGAAGTCTTCACAGTTCCATAGCAGTAAAACTGCAATCAGCGATATTATGATGTACTTTATTCTTTTCATGGCTCTATGATTTTAGAATTAAAAAATCAGCTTAACACCCAGTGTATAAATGGCTTGCATAGGGTAAACGTTGAAGTCGATGCCACTGCTAATTGGCGACCCACCAACTTCGGGTGTAAATCCTTTATAGGTAAAGAATGTGTATGGGCGTTGGGCTGTGAAGAATACCCTAAATTTGGGTACAAAGGGAATTTTATCGGTTGTATAGCCAATTTGGATGTTTTGAATTCGGATGTAAAATCCGTTTTCAACAAAGAAATCGTTAGCTTGCTGGATAAATGAAGAGTTGTAGGCTTCTGCTGATGGGTAGTCAGTCGATTTATTTGAGGAAGTCCATCGGTTCTTGTAAAAGTCCTCGTCGTAATTTCCATCGGAGAAAACGTCTCTGTTCATTCTTTTGGCATTCAAAATCTTATTGCCGTACTGTCCGGTAATGGAAAGGCTAACATCAAACTTTTTGTAGTTCAAACCCAGGTCAAACCCAGTGATTAACCAAGGTGTGGCACTACCTAAGTAAACCTTGTCCTTTTCGTCAATTACCTTATCGCCGTTCTGATCCTTATACTTGAAATACCCTTTATCCTTAATAGCCTGACTTACTGGGTCACGTAAAGCTTCAAGTTCACTCTTGTAAACGCCGTCAATCTCATACCCGTAGAATGAGCCTATGGGGTGCCCAACAGCAGTGCGGGTTGTGTAGTTTCCCCTTACATATCCACTAGGTATATACTCTCTGCCATTTAGCTCGAGAACCTCGTTATGATTAAAAGTGGCGTTAAATGATATAGTATAGTTTAAATCCTTTGATATTTCATTTTTATAGTTTAAAGAGAATTCCAATCCAGTATTCAAAACCTTACCATTGTTCCCGAGCAGTTCAGCAATTCCTCCTCCAGTAGCGATGGGGGCATAGAATACAACGTTGTTGGTAACACGATGATAGAAGTCGAACTCACCCGATAGTTTTTGATTTTTTAGCGTGTAGTCAACACCCAAATCGAACTCGGAAACCGTTTCCCATTTCAGGTAGTTTTGCAGAACGGTTTGAGCTCCCAACCCATCAACCAGGTTATCGCCAAATACTCCTGAACTTTCTATACCGGTTTGGCCAAGGATTACCGAAGAGTTAGAAGGTACGTTGTCATTACCTAACATCCCCCAACTTAGGCGAAGTTTCAGATTGGCAAACTTTTCGTTAATTCTGCTGAAGTTTTCCTGGGTAATGTTCCAAGCCAATCCTAACGAAGGGAAGTAACCCCATTTTTGCTGATACTTGGAACTTGCATCGGCACGGAATGTTAGGGTTGCCAGGTATTTATCGGCATAATTTAAGGTATTGCGGGTAAAAAACGACAGCCCATTATATCTTGCTGCTGCATCGTATGCATTTCGGTCGCGGAACGACCCATTTATAAGGTATTTGGATTGATCATCATACCCGGGAACACTATTGGCATAACCCGAAAGGGTTTCCCATTTTTCCATTCGAACCGAGTGCCCAATGAGCACTGAATATGATGTCTTTCCAACACTATTCTTATAGGTTAAAAGGTTATCTATGATTTGCTTCGATGCGCTACCAAATGTTTTTGTCAGGCTCGATTTGGTTACCCCTTGCGAACCCCCTACATAGAATTGTGGTGTGTAATTTCGTTGATTCCAGTTATCCTGATCCTGGTTGTATGCAGCCCTATAGGTAAGCTTATCCTTTAAAATATCTAGTTCAGCATATATACTGAAAACCTCCTTGTGCCCTTTTTCAAAGTTATCGGCATAGTAAGCAGCAGCTACAGGGTTTCCGTACTGGTTACCAAAACCATATTTTTGGGGCGATCCAAATTTTACGGGATAAGCGTCGCTGTTGGTTTGGTCATAAACAGGGTAAACCGGCGGGTTAACATATGCTCCAAAAAAAGCACCTGTATTGGGGTTGTACTTGCTATAATTTGAAATAATGGTATTAATGCCAATTTTTAGGTTATTATTAACTTGTTGATCGAGCCTCCCCCTAATGTTATATCGCTGGTAATTGTTTTGGGCATCCATAATACCGTTCTGGTAAATATAGTTACCCCCAATGGAGTATGAAGTTTTATCGGTCGATCCGGAAATATCCAGGTTATGGTTGTTCATACCAGCAGGTCTAACTAGTTCCTGATACCAGTCGGTGCTGGTTGGGTAATTTGCTGGGTCTTTTGGAATATAACCGGGAATATTTTCATTTGCCTCGTTAAGGAGAGCAACGTACTGATCCTTTGTGGCCATTTTAAGGATATTAACGGGTACCTGGAAGCCAACATAGCTATCGTAACTTACAGTTGGAATCCCTGATTTGCCCTTTCTGGTTGTAACAATAATTACTCCATTGGCAGCTCTAACTCCGTAGATAGCTGACGCTGAGGCATCCTTAAGAACAGTAATGTCTTCCACGTCGCTTGAACTTAAAAAGTCGATATTGTCAACAAAAACCCCATCGACCACATAAAGGGGTTTAGCATAATCGCCAATGGAACCTACGCCCCTTATTTTTACGGTTGCTCCGCTACCGGGTGCACCGCTATTAATAATCTGTACACCTGAAACTTTACCCTGCAAGGCATTCATAGGATTTGAAGAAACCTGCTTTGAGAGTTCATTCCCTTTTACAGTAACAATGGGTGCGGTTAAGTCCTTTGCCTTTTGAGTCCCATAACCAACCACAACAACCTCCTGGAGTTGGGTTGATTTTGGTTTTAGGGTAACATCAATTACTTTTTGATTGGAAATTTCAACCTCTGTGTCTTCAAAACCTACAAATGAGAACACCAATGTTTTATCGCCAGGTTGAACCTCAATTTGGAAGTTACCTTCCAAATCGGTATTGGTACCTCGAGTTGTACCTTTGATGGTAACATTTGCTCCGGGAAGCCTTTCACCAGTATCACCTGCCTTTACAGTTCCTTTAATTATTGTTTGCTGAGCAAAAGTAGAACTGAAAAAAAGTAGAACTAGCAACAAGGTTCCCAATATGTGCATAAATGCTTTTGGTTTGGGTTGAGTTAGGTTGTGCATAGTTTTTCGATTTTTGAATAATCCATTTAAAACGTTTGCGGTATCAAATTTATAGTGATGATCTTCTAAAGTCCAGATCGGAAGAG
>LUYY01000138.1 GCA_001603415.1 Bacteroidales bacterium Bact_07
ACGTTTATTGCATTATGAAACATTTAAATTCCGTAATCACCGGAACGGGGAGTTATGTGCCAACCGTTCGGGTAAGTAACCGGGAGTTCGCCCGCCATACTTTTTACAACAAGGACGAAACCGCCATTGAAACGCTGGTCGACGAGGTGATAGCCAAGTTCAAGGATATTACCGGCATTGAGGAACGGCGTTGGGTAACCGACGATTTATGTGCTTCGCACATAGGTGCCATTGCAGCCGAAAAAGCCATTGCAGCCGCAGGAATCGATCGCGAAACCATTGACCAAATCATTGTTGCCCACAACTTTGGCGATGTAATGCACGGAACCATTCAAACCGATATATTACCAAGCCTGGCCTCGCGCATAAAACACCATTTGGGTATTAAAAACCCATCGTGTATTCCATACGACATTCTTTTTGGCTGCCCGGGATGGGTGCAGGGCGTTATTCAGGCCGATTCCTACATTAAATCGGGTTTGGCCAAGCGGTGCCTGGTTATTGGTGCCGAAACCCTATCGCGCGTAATTGACAAGCACGACCGCGACTGTATGATATTTGCCGATGGCTCAGGTGCAGCCATTATTGAAGCGCTGGAGGAAGACGAAAAGCGTGGCGTAATTTCAACCGCCATGATGTCGCATACGACTAACGAGGCATTCTACCTTTACCTTGGCAAATCGTACCACCCCGAATCGGATCCAAAAATCAGGTACATTAAAATGGAAGGCCGAAAAATCTACGAGTACTCGCTTGTTAACGTACCGGTTGCCATGAAAGTAGCTATGGATAAATCGGGAATGGATCCAAAGAACCTAAAAAAGGTTATCATACATCAGGCCAACGAGAAAATGGACGAAGCCATAGTGATGCGATTTATCCGTCAGTGTAAAATTGACAAATCCATAAATAGCCTAATGCCAATGAGCATCAAGGAGTTAGGTAATAGTTCGGTGGCAACCGTTCCCACCCTATACGACTTGATCCTTAAAGGCGAACTCCCTGAACATAAAATCGAAAAGGGCGATGTTATTATGTTTGCTTCGGTTGGAGCAGGGATGAATATCAACGCGGTGGTGTATAAACAGTAAAGTTATTCCATTTCATACTGAAAAGCACGCGGCTAAATGCGTGCTTTTTTTTTCATTGTTATTTTTCCAATAAATCGATATAAACAGGGAGATGATCGCTATACCCACCGTGATAGCGATAACCAATAAATGTTCGGAAAGGCCTTTTCCCGCTATACTGCTTATCGGGCTCAAGCAATTGATCGCTTTCAAACACCGCCGCCTTTTGCGGCGAGGTGAATAACCCATGTTTCCCGTTTAAAAGGCTTTGCGAAACAATAATTTGATCAATAATTCCCCAAACGCCTTGGTACTTGAAACTGGCAAAACCACGATTCTTAAGTATAGCGGCAATGTTTATAAGCCCCGATGGGCAATTGGGTATATCCCTTTCGCATGCACCTAATCCCTCAACAACCGGAGCGCTTTCGGGTTCATCGTTTAGGTCGCCCATAATTAGTATTCGGGCATCGGGGTAGAATACCTTAATGGAATCGACCTTACGTTTTAAAGTGTTTGCTGCTGCAAACCGTCCGCTTTCCGATTCCAGCTCACCACCGTACTTCGATGGCCAATGGTTTACAAAAACATGCAGCGTATCGCCACCAAGCATACCCCTTACATAGAGTATTTCGCGTGTTTTTCGTGCGGAATCATCAGGGAAAAGCACAGGGATAAACTCCCGTTCTTGAACCCTGAACCTATCGGGGCGGTAAAGTAGTGCCACATCAATTCCTCTCGGATCGGGCGACTCGCGATGTATCACCCTGTACTCAAACTTACTTAAAGGCGTATCGCTTACCAGCTTATGAAGCACAAACCCATTTTCCACCTCACACATACCTACCAGCACCGGTGGATCGAGCTCCCCAACAGCCATAATCACCTTATAAATCCCATTAATTTTTGCCTCCATCTTACTCCATGTCCAATACCTCTGTCCGGTTGGTGTAAACTCATCGTCGCGGGTAAGCGAGTCATCAAACGGATCGAAAAGGTTCTCTACGTTGTAAAACATCACTCTATGCCTGACAATTGATGGGTTTTGGGCAAATATCACCAAAGGTGCTACTAAGAGAGTAACAACCCAAAAGGCTTTTAGCGAGCAAAATTCAATGAATACAACAAACCGTTTCATCTTCTTTTTTTATTCAATCCGCTCAAAGGCTCCCAAGTCGGGTTTGCCATCGGTTAATCGGTTAATACCATTCAAATCGATAGGAAAACTATTGGCAATGCTAACGTCGCCAATGTCCTTTGCAGGGCTTAAAGTATCAAGTTCAAAACGCCACTTGGCAATGTCCTTAAACTTAGGATCATCGCGCTTAACACGCAGAAAATGCTCAGATTCGTTGAGGTTAACGCTCGAAGGTACCCTAAGAATGCAGTCGGTAAAATTGTAGGCAAAACTTGCATTAACGGGTTGCCCATTATACTTGTAATCTAAACCTAATTCGTTGGATATACTCCCGTAAATGACAGAGTTGAAGAAAGACGCTTCTTCCAAATTGCGTGGTTCAACCAGAATAGGCCCGTTCTGAACAAGCTGATAGGTGTAGTAGTTGTTGAGCAATAGCGCAGGCCCTTTACGGAACATGTAATCGCCCCAGTAGTTTGCAATGGTTGTATGATAAAACCTATACCTTCCGCCCATGGTTAGGGCAACACAAGAGTATGCTGAGTTATAAAACAAGCAGTTATCAACATCAACCCTGGCTCCCCGGGCTAAAAAGGCAACATAGCTGGCATTGCCAATTTTTGAGTGCGAAAGCACAAGTGTTGGAGTGCCAGGTGTGAAACAGGTATCAACCATAAGCCCTATAATGGCATTCTTAATATCGACCCAAGCGATAGAGTTGTTTCGTGAACCTGCGCTTAGCCACACCCCACCCCACTGTCCACCTTTATCGGCATAAAATTTTTCAAGCCTATCGGCCTGCATTATCACAGGCATATCGACCGTACCTTCGACCTTAAGCGTACCCGCTACCACCAGCTGAGCATTATTATGAAAGTGCAAGCGCGCACCTGCCGGAATGGTAAGAGTGGCGTTTTTATCCACAAAAAGGTAATCGTAAATCAGGTGAGGTTTATTTACCGGGAAAACCGTATCGTTTTCAATGGTAACCGCATTATGAAGGTAAACATCCTGCCCCCAGGCAACCAGCTTTACATCCTGAATATTGCTATTGGTTACAAAAACAATTGAATCGGGTATTAACAAGGGGGCATCGCTCAAAGTAGGATTTATAGTAACCTCAACCATAACAAAAAGACTATCGCCCGAACGCAAAGGAATATCTTTAACCAATGGACCAGGACGGCCATCAACATTAATTCGATAAACCGACGAACTGCCGCCTGCTAAGGCTACTGACGAAATACGAACATCGCTTTTACTTGTGTTGTAAACCTTGAGGTAGCGGGTTGATGAACCTATTGTAGTGAAAACGGTATCGAAAAGCACCGTATCGGTACTAAAAGCCAGCTTAATGGAAGGGCTGGACGAAAAGTTATCGCTTTCGCAAGCCCATAATGCTGAAGAGACAATTAGGAAAACTGAAAATCGATTTAATATCTTTTTTAACATCAACAACAAAATAATTTTCTACTTTTGATTATAAAACTCACAACAAAGATAGTTTAACGAAAATGAAGACGCGCTCAATATTGATATTTTTAACCATAAGCATAGTAATTATGGCATGTAGCAAACGGCAAAAAGCCGATTTAATTGTAACCAATGCAACTATTTACACTGTTGATTCTGTGTTCTCGACTGCTGAAAGCTTTGCGGTTGCTAAGGGCAAAATAGTAGCAGTGGGTACAAACGATGAAGTACTCTCAGCATATAGCGCCGACACCATACTTGACCTTAAAGGGAAATTCGTTTATCCAGGCTTTATTGATGCGCATTGCCATTTTTTAGGGTATGGCCTTGGCCTACATAAGGCATGGTTAAGCGGTGCAAAATCGTGGAACGAGGTGGTAAACCGCTTAATTGAACATCAAAATAAATACCCTACCGAATGGGTCGAAGGCAGGGGTTGGAACCAGAACGAGTGGGATGTGAAAGAGTTTCCATCTAACGAACTGCTAAACAAGGCATTCCCAAATAAGCCAGTTTACATTGTTCGTGTAGATGGGCATGCAGCAATAGCTAATAGCAAAGCACTAGCAATAGCAGGTATTACAGGCAATACAAAAATTTCAGGTGGCGAAATAGTTTTAAAGGATGGCAAGCCCACAGGAGTTCTGATTGATAACGCCATGGAGTTGGTGCGTAAGCATATTCCTTCACCAAGCAAGGAACAAAAAGCTAAAGCCCTAATGAATGCCCAGCAAAACTGCTTTGCGGTGGGGCTAACCGGCGTTCACGATGCCGGGCTCGATGCCGATGAGGTTGAACTTATCGATTCGCTGCAAAAAGCAGGCATCCTTAAAATGCGGATTAATGCTATGCTTAACCCTACTCACGACAATTTTGAGAAGTACATCAGCAAGGGCATTTATAGCACAGAGCGGTTGACGGTTAGGTCGATAAAAATTTATGCCGATGGCGCGCTTGGTTCACGAGGTGCCCTTTTGCTTAAACCCTACTCTGACGATCCTAAAAACCGCGGCATTCAGGTTGAAACCACCGAAAAGTTCGATTCGGTTTGCGCTATGGCATACCAACATGGCTATCAGGTATGCACTCATTGCATTGGCGATGCAGCCGTTAGGCTGATGCTCGACCTATACAGCAAATATCTGCCCAAGGGTAACAACCTGCGTTGGCGCATTGAACACTCGCAAGTGGTTGACCCTACCGATTTGCCCCGCTACAAACAGTACAATGTGGTGCCATCGGTGCAAACCACACACGCAACCTCAGATATGTTTTGGGCGGTAAACCGATTGGGCGATAGGGTTAAGCATGCCTACGCCTACCAAAACCTTTTGGCGCAAAACGGCTGGCTGCCCAATGGCAGCGATTTCCCGATTGAGGACATCAACCCGCTATATGGTTTTTACGCTGCCGTAGCGCGCAAAAACCTGAATGGCGAACCCCAGGAGGGATTTCAGACGGAAAATGCTCTGACCCGAGAGCAAGCCCTCCGAGCCATGACTATTTGGGCAGCTAAGGCTTGCTTTGAAGAAGATGTAAAGGGCAGTATTGAGGTTGGAAAGTTTGCTGATTTTGTGGTACTTGATTTTGATCTCATAAATTACGATATTAGTGATGCTTTTCGGGCACAAGTTTTGCAAACGGTAATAAATGGTGAAACAGTTTATCGGAAAAATTAATGGATATCGACATTATTAAGGCACAAAAGAACAATCTGCTTGAAGTGCTATACATTATCCGCGAATGTTCCAAGCAGTTACTTGGGAAAGGGGTAAAGTACTGGAACAACAGCTTAGCCGATAGTTTTGAGATATCAACAGACATTGAATCGGGCTTTATCTACCTTATCAGGTACAACTATGTTCCTGTAGGTACAATAACCTTAAGATTTTTACCCCAAAAAGAGAGTTTGCTGATTGAAAGGCTTGCCATATTCCCAGCATACCAAAAGAAAGGCTTAGGTCAAAAACTCATTGAGTTTGCAAAAGAAACTGCTAAAGAAAAGGGAGTAAAAAAGATACTTGGCTCAATTCCCATTGACGATGCTGACCTGATTCGCCTGCTAGAACAGAATAATTTTGTACAAAAAGGCGAAAGTATGCCAGTTGAAGTAAATTCAATTGCAGTTGAACTTGAGTTATTGCAATAGTTCAAAAAAAGGAAATTCATCCAACACCTGAATTGTAAAACCTTAAAGCAGTATTATTCTAAAAAATGCTAGAACGTTGGGCATGGTAGTGCCTTCCATCGCTTACGGACAACTGTTTTGAAGGTCAATGCCAATGATATCTCATGTGATCCTCCAGAGCCTATCCCTAGCCTCGATATGGTAAAGTCATAGCTGTAACCTACGCTCAGGTTATCAAACTTGTATCCAACCATAAAGGCCAGAGCATCGATACGTTTATTCACTTTGCCCTTAGGCATCCCCCTCCACCAAAACCCAAAACTCAATGGCTCATTCATGAAGTATAGACCCAAATCGAGCTGCTTATACTCGCCTTGTACCCTAAAGTTGAACGCTCCGGTTATACTTTGCTCAATTTTACTCATCAAGAAA
This sequence comes from Bacteroidales bacterium Bact_07, assembly GCA_001603415.1. Classification (GTDB taxonomy): domain Bacteria; phylum Bacteroidota; class Bacteroidia; order Bacteroidales; family Tenuifilaceae; genus Tenuifilum. The sequence goes on from LUYY01000138.1 coordinate 6,242, forward strand.
CCCTTAGTGATATACCTGTAACCACCGTACAGGGAGAACTTGAAAGGAGTTCGAGCCTCATCGTTGTAAAAAGAGTTTACCGGCCTAAGCATATGATCCCAGGTGAAACCCACCCAGGTGTTATAGGAATACATCATGAGCGAAGATGAAACATCGATATCCCAAACAGCTGATTTGCCTGGATATATCAGAGATGTAGGTGGAACAGGATCAAGCGCAAGCTGATCGCCAAAAGTTAGGTCGAAGAAATTTATTGAAATCTGCTGGATGTAAAAGCCTAAACCGGGTCGAAGGTGAATATCGGGAGTTGGGGTAAAATCGTATGAGTAAAGCGTACCCATTCGGGTATTACCGTAATTACCGGCACCGGCCTGATCGCGTTGTACAACAAGCCCGAAGCCGCTATGAAAAACACTCATATTGTAATCCCACGAAACTCCATAGGTATGAAAACCCTTTGGCACTCCCATCCACTGGTTGCGGTAGTTGGCAACTGCTCTTTGTCCGGGTACGCCTCCAGCAAATGAAGGACCTAAATACAATGGATTAGAATAGAATTGGGTAAAATGGGCATCCTGTGCATGCACCCCGATAGCACCAAAACTCAAAGTCAAAATCAAACCAAAAAATGCTCTTTTCATAGCTCAACTACCTTAACAATGTAACAGTTCCACGCTGATCAAATACTTTTCCGTTTGTAAAAGTTCCTATTGCACGCCAAACGTAAACGCCCTGTTCAGCCAAGCGTCCATTAATATATCCATCCCACCCCACTTTCACGTCGGAAGATGTGAATACTTGTTCGCCCCAACGGGTAAAAATCATCAGCTTGTACTCAACCACACCGTAATGAATGGGGTGGAACACCTCATTCTTCATATCATGCTCATCGTAAGCACCACCGTTGGGCCCACTGGGGTTAGGTTTAAATGCATCGGGGAACTTAACGTAACCTATACCTTCAACCCATACAGCAGGATACTTTGATATTGAATCCCTACAAATGGCATCGCTATATTTCCGTTCAGCCCATAGCGATATTCGGAACTCACCCATTCCCTTGTAGGTGTGGTTTGGATCCTTCTGGTTGATATACTTTGTGCCATCGCCCATATCCCAGTCGTACGAACAAGAATCGCAATCGGTTGTGAGGTTTTGCAGGCGAACTGTTGCATCGGGCAACATTACGCGTGAAGGATAGGCAACAAAGTCGGCATTAGGAGTTGGGTACACCCTTATGATGCCATAATCGAAATTTTCACCACCTTCGCCTGTTACCTTTAACTTAACCCTGTAATATCCCGGTTTACTGAACACATGTATTGGTTGGAATTCTATAACGGGTTGACTTCCATCATCAAAATCCCACTCATACTCCTCACCGTAAAGCGAGTTGTTAACAAAATGAACCTCGTGGGGTGCACATCCGTTAGCCATGCTCTGTGTAAAACTTGAAATTGGCTTTGGTGGCATCAGGTACACAATCTTTGAGGTTGAGTCCTTACAGTGAGGGCTGTTTATTACAAGTGAGACATCGTAGGTAAACCCTTTTTCCTTATGTCCCCAACGGGTATAGGTATGTGTTCCGGGATTTTTCTCTGTGCTTGTAGTATTGTCGTCAAAATACCACTTGTAACTCCAGGTATCGGCTGCAGGGGCCGATTGGTTAATTATGGTAAAGGTATTATCAGGAAACTCCTTGAGTGGGGGCTCAACACCTATCAAAGCACGGGGTGTAGCCCATACGGTTATTTGCTTTACAGTATCATCAACACAATCAAACTCCGAGCGGGCAGTCAGCTTTACGTTGAAAACCTTATCGTTCTCAGTATCGTTCAGGAACGACTGTGATGGGTTGGTGGATGATGAGGTAAACCCATCGTCAAAATCCCATGTAAACAGCATTGCATTGGTGGACAGGTTGGAGAACTGTACATCGTGTGGGCTACAGCTTTGGTAACCCGGGGCAACATCAAAATTGGCAGTAACATGTGGGAATACCTGAATGGTTTGCGACACGGCATCGTCGCAGCTATAATTATTTATGGCATGCAGCCAAATTTGATACGATTGGGTAACAATTTGGTTATTATCGAATACATGCACCATGTTCAGCGGCGAGGTTGTTGTACTATCGGCACCATCGCCAAAATCGTAATGGTAGGTTAGGTTTGAACCTAAGGTTTTATTCTCAATTTCAACATTAAATGGGGGACAAGAGATGTAGTTACTTTTAAGTTCCATGGCCGCAACAGGACGAGGAT
>LUYY01000014.1 GCA_001603415.1 Bacteroidales bacterium Bact_07
ACATCAACATTTTTGACCAGGGGCTGGTAAGCCCAATTTCTAACTCGGGGCTTTTGTTTTACAAGTACATTCTGCTCGACAGTATGTATATCGGCAACCGTTGGTGTTACCAAATATCGTTCAGGCCCCGCCGTAAAATGGAACCTACCTTTACCGGCGATTTTTGGGTTAACGATAGCACCTGGGCTGTGGTTAAAGCCCAGATTCGGCTATCGGATATGGTAAATCTGAACTTTGTGAACGATATGGTGGCCACCGCTGATTTTATGCCCCTGAACGATACGCTTTGGTTTCCAAAGCAGATGACACTTTTTGTTGACTTCAACTTAACCGATAAAACAACCGGTTTCTTTGGTCATAAAACCATTTCGTATAGCGATGTTAAGCTGAATGCCGATTTTCCGAGGGATGTGGCCGAAATGCCCACAAACCTTAAAGTTGAAGAAGGTGCCCTCAACCAAAAGGAGGAGTTTTGGGCTCAGTCTCGTCCTTTTGAACTTACTCCTCGCGAAGCTGGCATTTACCAAATGGTCGATTCCGTTCAGCAGGTTCCCATGTATAAAACATTCATCGATATCATCAATATGTTTGTAAACTACTACTATACAGTAGGATACTGGGAGATAGGGCCATACTACCAAACCTATAGCTTCAACGAGATTGAGGGTAACCGATTTAAGGTTTCGGGCCGTACAAGCAACAAGTTCAGCAAAAAGGTTATGTTCGATGCCTTTTTGGCATACGGCGATAAGGACGAGCGTTTCAAGTGGGGAATAGGTTCATTATACATGATCAACAAAAACCCACGCGAAGCGCTAGGAGTAAGATATAAGAGCGACATTGAACAGCTTGGGCAAAGCCCATATGCGCTTACTGAAGACAATATTCTTACCTCGTTCCTGCGTCGTAATCCCAATAATAAGCTTACGCTTGTAAAGGATTTTACTGCATACTACGAAAAGGAATGGTTTGTTGGCCTGTCGAATAAGCTTACCTTGAGTCACAGGATTATTTACCCAACCGTGTTTATTCCGTTTACCCCCGTTTCGGGAGCAAGCGACCTTAGGAGCATTACCAGTTCCACCATCACTTTAAATACCCGCTGGATAAAAGATGAGCGTTATGTGTCGGGCGAGTTCGAGAAGGTAAGTCTGGGCAGCAACTGGCCTGAGATTAATTTCGATATTACTAAGTCGTTTAAAGGATTTGCTGGTTCCGATTACGATTTCTGGAAGCTACATTTAAACTACTACCACAAGTTCAATGTCAACCCCATTGGCTATGCCCGCTTTATTGTGGATGCTGGCAAGATATTCGGAAAAGTTCCTTACCCCTTGCTTCAACTCCACGAGGGGAACGAAACCTACGCATTCGACAGGTATGCCTTTAACATGATGAATTACTATGAATTTGCATCGGATCAGTATGTAAGCCTTTACTACGAGCACCATTTTCAGGGTTTCTTCCTAAACCACTTCCCGCTTTTGCGCCGCTTAAAGTGGCGCGAGGTTGCCACCGCCAAATACCTGATTGGGAGCATCAGCAACGAGAATATGCAAGTGCTACAATTCCCTGCTGGCTTAGGAGAGGTTTCAAAACCTTACATGGAGGTTAGTGTTGGAGTGGAAAACATTTTCAAGGTCATTCGGGTTGATGCCCTTTGGCGTTTAACCCATTTGGATAATCCTAACATCGAGCCTTTTGGTGTTCGGGTTGGGTTGCAAATCATCTTCTAAACCCTTTACAGCATGACATTCGACTTTAATCGGCACCTTAGTAGAGAAAACACCTGGTGTGTTAAATACGATTTACGGCAGGCTATATTCGGTAACCCCAATGTTTTACCCATGTGGGTGGCCGATATGGATATTCCTGCACCCGATTTCATTATCGATGCTCTGCGCCAAAGGCTTAACCACCCTGTATTGGGATACACCTTTCGCGATACCCAGTACCACAATGCCATAGCCTGGTGGTACAAGCACCGCCATGGGTGGGATATTGATACTGCTTGGATTGATTTTTGTCCCGGGGTGGTTTCGGGGTTAAGCCATACCATTAGAGCTTTCACAAAACCCGGCGATGTAATAATTATTCAACCACCGGTTTATCGACCTTTCTTCTCTACAGTAACAGCTAATAACCGAAAACTCGTTTTAAATCCATTGATTGAGAACGATGGTATATATACCATCGATTACGATTTGCTGGAAAAGCAGGCGGCTCAGGGAGCCAGAATGTTGATTCTTTCCAACCCCCATAACCCCGTTGGAAAGCTGAGGAGTAGGGATGAGCTTCTTGAGCTCGGCAAAATCTGTGTGAAGTATAACCTCATTATAGTTTCGGACGAAATCCATTCCGATTTGGTTTTTGAGGGTAATACGCATTTTTCAATTGCTTCGCTTTCGGAGAAACTTGCAGCCATTACCATTACATTTTCGTCGATGAGCAAAACCTTTAACCTTGCCGGATTGGCCAGTGGGTTTGCCATAATACCCAATGCTGAGTTGAAGGCAAAGTATGCAGCAGAGCTGGAGGCCAGCGGGGCAGGCATGGGAAATATTTTTGGGTTTGAGGCTTTAAAAGCCGCATTTACTCCCCAAGGCGAGGAGTGGTTGGAAAAACTTATGCAGCATCTTGATTCCAACTGGGAGTTGCTTAGTAGCGGACTTGCAAGGTTTAGTAAGATTAAGGTTCGTAAACCCGATGCCACTTACCTTGTTTGGGCCGATTTCCGGAGAACCAATTTAACCGATGACCAGTTAAACAAGCTTTTAATCCATGAAGCAGGCTTGGGATTTAGCCCCGGAACTGAGTATGGCCATCAGGGCATGGGTTTTCAACGCATCAACATTGCCTGTCCTAATCAAACCATAGAGTTAGCTTTACAAAGGCTCGATAAAATAGCTCATTACTTAGAGTAATAGGCTAACCGTTAATCATCGTTAAAAATTCTTCAACGTTTTATTGAACCAAAACGCATCTACATCGGTTTATGATGTACATACTATTGCCATTTTGCCTTTTTTTGAGTATATTTATACTGTTAATGCCATTTGTATATGCGTATAGCCTTTATATCGATATTAGTTTTTACTTCATCGTTCGGTTATGGATTTACCGATAATTCCGATTTAACAAGCATTTCAACAAAGCTAACGGAGCTGAACGACCAGATTAGGCAGGAGCAGTATGGCAAGGTTAGCGGTATTGTGGTGCTTAATAAGCGGGGAAAACCCATTGTTGAGCAGTACTATGGCTTTAATAACAGGAATAGTCTCAACCCGATTAGCTCGGTTACCAAGAGCATTACCTCAATAGCCTTGGGCATCTGTATCGATAGGGGGTTGATTGCTTCAATTGATGAGCCGGTTGCAAAGTATTTTCCCGAGTACAAAAAGCTATTTGCCCAAAATCCTGTCAAGAAAAATATCACCATAAAACATCTTTTAAATCAAACAACCGGGTTAAAGTGGGATGAATGGTTTTTCCCTTACAATTACGCATCGAACAGCCTGATGGCTCTGTTGGAAAGTAAAGAGAATTGGATTGACCATTTCTTTAATTTGCCTGTCGATACGCTGGTAGGCGTTAAGTTCAATTACAATAGCCTTTCGTCGCAGGTAATTGCTGAGGTGGTTAGTAGGGTTAGCGGTATGCCGTTCAACCAATTTGTGGTTGAAAATATCTTCAAACCTTTAGGCATCGAAACCTTTACCTGGGATTCATACCCCAACAATCCATTGCCGGCCTGGGGAGGTATATCTTTATCAACCTTAGATATGGCCAAAATTGGGCTTCTGATGATCAACGATGGCCGGTACAAAAACATACAGATTGTTTCGACCGGTTGGATTAACAATTCTGTAAACATTGAATCGGTTTACAACCAGAATACCGGGTACGGGCTACACTGGTGGGTTGAACATCAACCCGGTGAGCCTTTGATGTACTATGCAGCCGGATATGGCGACCAATACGTATTTGTGGTTCCGGAAAAGGAGATTGTAATTGCCATAAACTCGCAAAACTTTTCCGATTACCGCTGGCCTAAACCGGTGATTGATATTGCCAGAGCTATTGCAACAGCTATTTGAAAAAAGTAACCCCCTAATACCAAACGTTATGTCAAAACTCACTACCAATTATTTAGGAATAGAGCTTCGGAACCCGCTAATAGTGGGTGCATCGTCGCTCACTTCAAACATCGATACCCTGAAGGCCATCGAGAAGGCCGGAGCGGGTGCCGTTGTTTTTAAATCGCTTTTCGAGGAACAAATCCAGCTCGAGGAGCTGGAGCTGGAGAATGAGCTGCAGGAGTACAATGAGCGCCATGCCGAGATGGTTAAGCTTTTCCCTACGCTCAAGCATGCAGGCCCAGCCGATCATCTGGCTAAACTTAAAAAGGCAAAGGAAGCACTTGGAATTCCGGTTATTGGGAGTCTTAATGCCATGCACCCCGATACCTGGGCCGAGTATGCGCAGGCCATTGCCGACACGGGTGTCGATGCTCTTGAGTTGAACTTTTACACAACACCCAAGGATTTTGAGGTGGAGGGGAAAACAATCATTCAGTCGCAGGTTGAGATACTGCAAAGTGTTAAGGAAAAAATAAAGATACCTATCAGTGTGAAGCTAAGCCCATTCTACACCAATCCGTTGGATGTAATACGCCGTTTCGACGAGACCGACGTTGATGGTTTTGTTCTGTTCAACAGGCTTTTCCAGCCTGATATTGATATCGATAAGGAGGAGCTGGTACAAACCATTATCCTGAGCGATACCAATGACCATAGGTTGCCATTGCGCTTCACCGGCCTGCTTTACGGCAATATTGCTGCCGATATATGTGCCGCAACAGGCATTATCACCGGTCACGATGCCGTTAAGATGATACTCGCCGGAGCCGATGCGTTTCAGGTGGTTAGTGCGCTTTACAAGCATGGCATTGATCATATTACTACCATGCTCTCGCAAATTGAAAGCTGGATGAACCAGAAGGGGTATAAGTCGGTTGACGATTTCAGGGGTAAGCTGGCCAAAAAAAACCTTCACGACCCATTTGCCTACCGCCGCGCCCAGTATGTTGATATCCTGCTCCGCTCCAACGAGATTATTAAAAGCAAAGCGCTGAAGTAAATAGGATTTTATGCTAACAAAGCCGGCCATACAAGCCGGCTTTTGTTGTGTTAATGGATGACATTATGAAGAGTTGCCAATTGTCGGCGATTTTCTATCCAACTACACAAGAGTTTAAGCGGGCTAAAGCCCTTGAATAGCCTACTGAACTGAAAATTTTATAATACCGCGTGTTTGTGACGAAGGGTTTTATTCATTTCATCCAAAAGCAACATCAAGCATCATCATTGTGGCAAATCCCAACATGGCTCCAATGGTCGATAGGTCGGTTTCATTACCAGTTTGAGATTCAGGTATTAGCTCTTCGACTACAACAAAAATCATTGCTCCAGCTGCAAATGATAAGGCATACGGAAGCAACGGTGTAATTGTCAACACAAGATATGCACCAATAACTCCAGCTATTGGTTCTACAATTCCAGATAATTGTCCGAAGTTAAATGCTTTTAATCTAGAGAATCCTTCTCTTCTCAGAGGAATGGAAACGGCAGCACCTTCTGGGAAATTTTGCAAACCAATTCCGAAGGCCAATGCTACTGCCCCTGCAAGCATTCCGGCATCAGGGTTATTGGCAAGTGCTCCAAAAGCAACACCAACTGCAAGGCCTTCAGGTATATTATGCAGGGTGATTGCAAGTACAAGCAAAACACTCCTTTGCCAAGTTGTTTTTACCCCTTCTGCTTTATCAATTGCTAACCCCATATGCAGGTGAGGCAATAATTTATCAATAAGCAATAAAAACGCACCCCCACTTAAAAATCCAATCAGGGCTGGCATCCAGGGTACTGTGCCACTTTTCTCAGCCATTTCAATTGCAGGTTTGAGAAGCGACCAAAAGCTGGCTGCAATCATTACTCCTGCCGCAAAACCTAGCATTGAATTTAATATTTTCTTATTAATGGTTTTAAAGAAAAAAACCATTGATGCCCCTAAAACGGTAACAAAATAAGTAAATAA
>LUYY01000139.1 GCA_001603415.1 Bacteroidales bacterium Bact_07
ATGCTATAATTTGGAATCATTCTAAACATTAATAAAAAAGTTGTACTTTCATAAACAGCAAACGTTTGCAAAGCTTTTACACCAATTTTGCTTGGTATTCTAATAAAATCGGCCGTTAATAATACCTTTGCCATGTTAAGAAATTGTTAAGCGAATTGCGTTGAAAAGAATTATCACTTTTATTGTTTTGTTTCTTTTATTTGAGCTTGGATACACTCAAGTTGTACCCAATAACAATCCGCTATTCGACGATAGTGAAGTTGCACGAATTGATATCACCATAAATCCTGCATACCTACAAACCATTCTGCAACCAGGAAACGAAGAGAGCAATACCGAATATCCTGCAACCTTTAGCTTTACTTCATCGAAATTTACTGCTTTGATTGATAATGTAGGATTTAGGCTTAGGGGAAATACATCGCGTTACGCAAAAAAGAAATCGTTTAAGGTTTCGTTCAACGCCTTTGAGCCTGGGAAAAAACTTAAAGGTGTTGAAAAGCTAAACCTCAACGGCGAACATAATGACCCATCGATAATTCGCTCGAAGCTGGTATGGGATTTAATGAATGGCATCGGATTGCCCGCTCCACGCGCAAATCATGTAAGACTTTACATAAACAATCAGTATTACGGGCTATACATCAATGTTGAGCATATCGATGAAAACTTTGTGGAATCACGCTTTGGAAATAACAATGGAAATCTATATAAATGCCTTTACCCTGCCGATTTAACATATCGAAGCACCGATGCCAATGCCTACAAATTTGTTCAAAATGGATACAGGGTTTACGACCTTAAAACCAATACCGAACAGGATAACTACAGTGATATTGCACAACTTATCGAAGTTGTAAACCACACACCGGCATCGGAATTGCCTGCTAAGCTGGAACCAATTTTCGATGTGAATAACTTCCTGAAATACTTAGCGGTGGAAGCTTTAACGGGCAACTGGGACGGATACTCATACAACCAGAACAATTTCTACCTTTATAAAAACACTATTACCGGAAGGTTTGAATTCATTCCATACGATACCGACAATACCTTTGGTATTGACTGGTTCAATATCGACTGGGCAACTCGCAGTGTAAGTTCATGGGCAAGTAGCCAAGCCCGACCGCTTACCAAAAATATTTTAGCAGTTGAAGTTTACCGCAAGCGTTACTACTTCTACCTTAAACAACTTATAAATGGCCTTTTTTCGGCCAATACCATGCAGTCGAAAGCGCTTGCTCTCCGCTCAAAAATTGAAACCTACGCATCATCTGACCCCTATAGACTTCTCGATTACGGTTGGAGCAGTTCCGATTTTTACAACTCCTACTTCGATGCACTGGGCGGTCATGTCAAATACGGCTTGATTCCTTACGTAACCAAACGCATACAGTTTGCAAACTCTCAGTTTAGCATCGACAATATTCCACCAATTGTCTCAAATGTCAGCTGGTTAGCCTACGGCTACAAAATTCCTGTAACAGTTTTTGCCGACGTTGACGACGAAGAAAAGGTAATCCCTAAACTATACTATAAGGCTGGTGAAGGGGATTGGCAAGGTATCGAGATGCAGAACACCAACCGAAATCACTACATGGCTACCATTGGCCCGTGGGATAAACCTGTAAAGCATATTAGCATTTACCTTGAAGCCACCGACAAAACTGGTAAAAAAACTCGCGAACCACTTTATAGCGAATATACAGTAGAATTCAATGAAATTGCCATTCCGCTATGCATCAACGAGGTGATGACCTCCAACACATCGGTTTTTCCTGATGAGTTTGGCAACTACTCCGATTGGATTGAACTATACAACTACGGTAAAAACTCCGTTTCTCTCCAAGGAATGAGCATAAGCGACACTCTTGGAAAACCCGGGAAATGGGCTTTACCCGATATTACGATTAATCCCAGCGAGTTCGTTCTGCTTTGGGCTGATGGCCAACCCGAGAAAGGGAAAAATCACTTACCCTTCCGCTTAAACCGCGATGGCGAAGAAATTGGGCTATTTACATCTAAAACCGATGGCTACAGGCTAATTGACGGTTTCCGCTTTGACCAATTCCCTAAAAATACCAGTTTTGGCTACTACCCCAATGCGGTTGGTTTGCCTCAGGTTTTACTTAGCCCCACTCCGGGAATGAGCAATGTGAAAACATCAACACACTTAGACATCGTATTGCCTGGTATAATTGCTTACCCCAATCCATTTACTCAAACTCTGACAATAAAACTATCGTATCGACCGGCCTACGATTACACCATATCGGTAATGAATTCGCAAGGAATAACTATTTGGAAACAACTTGTAAAAAAAGATGACAACGTTAATGTAGAGTGGTATCCACAAAACCTTCCGAAGGGCATCTACTTAATAACTGCTACAATTCATGGTAAACAAAACCAAATAATTCAACCGCAAAAAGTTATTTTTGAAAAATTTTAAATGGATGATACGCTTTAAATCAATTTTGAAAAATATCCTGATATTATCACTCATTCAGTTAACAAATACTGTTTACACTCAGGAAGCCCGATCGCTATGGAGTGGCGCTGAACTGCAATTGCCTTTTTCTAAAGCATTTCGCGTTACCCTTTCGCCCGAACTACGGCTAACCGATGAAATGAAGGTTGATGAGTATATACTGGAAGCCGAAGCGCAACTGCGCATCCATAAACTATTCCAGCCAACTGTTTCGTACCGATTTTACCGTTTTTACGACGACCCAGGAGAGTATTTCAACGGTCAACGTTTAGGTATAGGAGTAAACTCATTGGTGGAACTGGGCAGGTTTAAGGTGACAAATCGCATTTACTACTTTCATAGGATAATCAACCGATACGGTTATGGCTACTCCATTGAGACCCGAAGGGAAATCCGCGAAGGATTAAAACTTACATACAATATTCCAAGAACAAAACTTGAGCCTTTTATACAGGCTGAAATCTATTACGACATTTCCCCTAACCGTAACCATGAATTTTCAAAAATTAGGGTAAGAACAGGTTTGGAATATCCCTTTAATAAACGGTCGAGCATGGACATTTTTTTCCAAATACAGGATAAACTCAATACAAATAACCCCCTCAGAACTTATACCATAGGTATTTTCTACAACTATAAGTTTCCAATGCCAAAACCTAAGGCTGTTGATTTAGAATAAAATATCTAAAATATCATGGAACCCGAATTAGGCATCAGAATATGCCTAACGTTTAACGCATCAAATCATAAGGTTTTTCAAAAATTTCCTCATAATGATTAATTGGGTTTAAAGTATTACCTTTGCGGCGATTTTATTGCTGTTTTACAATGATTTCGGTTAATAATCTTACTCTTAGTTTTGGTGGGTTCGACCTATTCAAGGGCATAAGCTTTCAGCTAAACGACGATGAGCGGGTTGGGCTTGTAGGCAAAAATGGAGCAGGCAAAACAACCCTGCTCAGGCTAATTGCAGGTGAACTTCAACCCACAAAAGGGAACATCTCGCTACCAGCTGAGGTAAGGTTAGGCTATTTGCCCCAACAAATGAAACTGGCATCGGGCAAAACGGTAATTGAAGAAACCCGCAAGGCTTTCACCGAAATCATTCGCATTAAGAATGATATAAACCACATATCGGAGCAAATTGCTCACCGAACCGACTACGAAAGCAAGGAATACCTCGACCTGATCAATAAACTTACCGAGCTTAATGATCGTTACGCTATACTTGAGGGAGATTCAGCCGATGCGCGTGCTGAGCAAACCCTATTAGGCTTAGGCTTTAAGCGAACCGATTTCACTCGCCAAACCACTGAGTTTAGTGGTGGGTGGCGCATGCGCATTGAGTTAGCCAAAATATTGCTTCAAAACCCACAAATCTTGCTTTTGGACGAGCCAACCAATCACCTCGATATTGAATCGATACAATGGTTGGAAGATTACCTGAAAGGTTATCAGGGGGCATTGCTGCTCATCTCCCACGACCGCGCTTTTCTCGATAACGTTACGCAACGCACCATCGAAATTTCGCTGGGTAATGTTTACGATTATCGCGTTCCCTACTCCCAGTATGTTGAGTTGCGCCGTGAACGGCGCGAGCAGCAAATGGCAGCCTACCGCAACCAGCAAAAGTTGATTGAAGACACGCAAGAGTTTATCGATAGGTTCCGTTATAAGGCAACCAAAGCCGTTCAGGTGCAATCGCGTATCAAAATGCTTGAACGGATGGATATCATTGAGGTTGATGAAGAAGATACGGCAACACTAAACATCCGATTTCCCGAAGCGCCCCGCTCAGGCGATGTGGTTGTTGAGGCTAAGGGTGTAGCAAAAAGTTTTGGGGACAAACTCGTTTTTTCCGATGTGCATTTCACCATTGAGCGCGGCCAAAAGGTTGCTTTTGTTGGCCGAAATGGCGAAGGAAAAACAACCATGAGCCGAATTATCGTCGGCGAACTCCCTTACGATGGCCACCTGAGAATAGGGCATAATGTTTCCATAGGTTACTTTGCCCAAAACCAGGACGAACTGCTTGATGGTTCACTGACTGTGCTTGAAACCATCGACCATGTGGCAGTAGGCGATATTCGAACCCGCATGCGCGATATACTTGGCGCATTCCTTTTCCGCGGCGAGGATGTTGACAAGCGTGTAGGTGTGCTATCGGGTGGCGAGCGGAATAGGCTGGCCATGGCAAAGCTCATGCTTCAACCCTACAACCTACTTGTTCTGGACGAGCCTACCAATCACCTGGATATGCGTTCCAAAGATGTTTTGAAAAATGCCTTGCAGGCATATAATGGAACCGTAATACTCGTTTCGCACGACCGCGATTTCCTTAATGGGCTGGTCGATAAAATTTATGAGTTTACCGATGGCAAGGTTAAGGAACACCTTGGCGGCATTTACGATTTTTTGCAACGCAAAAAGTTGGAAAACCTGAAAGAGTTGGAACGTAAACAGGCTGAGCAAAAGGTTAAGAATGCAAGCAATACCTCATCGGATCAAAAGGTTCAGTGGGAAGAGCGGAAGGAACTCGACAGGCAAATCCGAAAATTGGAAACGCAGATTGAGAAGCTTGAAAAGGAAATTGCAATGTTAGAGAATGAAATAGCCGAAACCGACCAAAAGCTATCGAATCCCGCTGCCCATGGCATCAATTTAACCGATAAAGAGTTCTTCAAACGATACGAAAGCCACAAGAGCGAACTTATATCGAAAATGGAACATTGGGAAAACCTTCTGGCTCAGGTTGAAGAACTTAAAGCAAAACGAAACAACACAAACCAATAGCAATGGAAAACTCCGAGAACGTAATATTTGGAATCAGGGCTGTTTTAGAAGCCTTAAATGCTGGTGCCAAAATCAGCAAGGTAATTGTCCGCCAAGGGCTTACAGGCAACTTGGCATCGGAACTAATGGGAATACTAAAACATAACAATATCCCCTTTCAGTATTTGCCCAACGAGGCCTTTTCAAGGTATAATGACAAAAATCATCAGGGTGTAATTGCGTTTACATCGCCCATTGAGGTTTACAGGATTGAAGATATTTTACCGCAACTCCAGGAAAAGACCAATTCGCCATTCCTACTAATCCTCGACCGCGTTACCGATGTCCGTAATTTTGGTGCCATAGTTCGAACCGCCGAATGTGCCGGGGTCGATGCCATTATTGTCCCTGCAAAGGGTGCAGCCAACATTGGCAGCGATGCCATTAAAACCTCTGCAGGTGCGCTTTACAACATTCCCATTTGCAGGGTTGGCAGTTTAAAAATGCTTTGCTATCAGCTCCGCGACTATGGTTACAGGATAGTTTCGGCAAGCGAACGAGGCGAAAAACTGCTTTATGAAGCCAACCTTACCGGGCCAATTGCAGTGGTAATGGGCGCTGAGGATACCGGCATTCACCCCGAAGTACTGAGGCTTTCGCATGAAATTGTTCGCATACCCCTGAAAGGGAAAATTGAATCGCTCAATGTATCGGTGGCAACCGGAATTGTACTTTTTGAAGCGGTAAGGCAACGTAACCTATAACCCCTTTTCATCCATCACCTTAGCGCATTGCCTGCGTCCATACTCAATCAACTCGGCTGCCTTGTAAAACTCAAATACAGTAGCCGAATTTTTTGAAATGGAAACCAGCACATCGGGCGGGGTTACCCTAATTGCATATTGCGTTAGCTGCGATTGCATGAGCTGCACCGAACGCATGGCCAGGTCGAAATAGCCGATACTTTTAGGTGATATTTTCCCTTGCTTTTCACCCTCCTTGGTGGTAGAGGTGTTCCCAAAAAACTTATCCCATCTGTCGACCAGCTGCTCAATTTTGGGATTATCCTTTATCCAACTACTCTTTACTTGCTTGCTGTTTTGCTTAATTGTCTGTTCATAAGGGGTAATGGCATTCAAATCCACAGCCACAAGCAAATCGGAACTATTACGCTTAACAAATTCTAAGGGCAAGGGCGAAAGCACTCCTCCATCAACCAGTAAAGTGCCATTGTAGGGCATGGGTGTGAAAACGCTTGGGATGGATATTGAAGCACGTATGGCATTCTGAAGATTTCCGGAATTAAATACAACAAGTTGATTGTTAATAATATCAACTGCCACAGCGGTATAGGGAACAGGTAGCTCCTCAATGTTAACATCGGGAATCATATTGAGTTCCTGCATCTTCTCAAAAACCTTTTGCCCTTTAACAATACCCTTTGATGAGAATGTAAAATCGATCAGCGTTAGGATATCGATTTTATCGAGCTTCAGTATCCAGTTCTTGTATTCATCCAGTTTATTTGTGGCCAGCAGGCCGCCAACAAGCGCACCCATCGATGAGCCAGAGATGGAGGTAATGTTATAACCCCGTCGGGTTAACTCCTCAATTACCCCAATATGGGCTAAGCCACGAGCACCGCCACTTCCAAGCACTAATGCAACACTCTTTGACTTTGCCATAGTTTTCTGAATTAAATGTTAAGCACCAGTCCCTGTTTCAAAGAATGTTTCTAAAAGCAAAAAACGGAATCAGTAGTTTAATACTTTATCTTGTTTTCCTTTTTATCCCATTCTCTAAATGGCAAAACGCCCTTTTCGGGGCTAACGTGAATGAACGGAATTCGCCGACGGTCGAACGAAAGGTTTACCTCATCGTAAATAAAACTATCATCAAAACCATGGTACGATGCCATATGGCGATTGGCAGAGTAGTAAACCTTATCGAGACGTGCCCAGTAGATAGCGCCAAAGCACATAGGGCAAGGCTCGCATGAGGTGTAAAGAACACAACCGCTTAGCTGAAAGGTATTTAGATTCCTACAGGCATCGCGAATGGCCATTACCTCAGCGTGGGCAGTTGGATCGTTTGTAGATGTTACATGGTTATTGCCACGCCCAACAATTTTACCATCTTTCACCACAATAGCACCAAATGGACCTCCCTCGTCGGCCATTACACCCTCAACGGCTAACTTAATGGCCTCGTCCATGAATTTTTCATGCTCACTCATAGTATCAACCTATAAATCATTTCCAATTTAAGCAGATATTGCAATAAATACAACTGTTTTATGATAATACTTGTGATATATTAAAATCAAAGGGTTGTCTCAAAATCTGTAGGTTTTTTAATTTCGCTCATTAAAGGTTTCCAATGCTGACTCATTTTTCTAAAAGGGATATGTTCACACTATTTTGAGACAGCCCTTTGATTAGGAATTACCCTTGGCAATTGCCCGAATATCGTCGCTCGACATGCGTTGAAAAACCTTTAAGTCGAACACAGGCAATGCAGCCATGATGTGGTCGATTATTTCCGACTGAATAATTGAGTATTGGGCAAAGCGCTTTTCGTTAAGGAAACAGTAAATTTCCATGGGAATACCATACTCCACCGGCTGTTTTAGATACACCACATGGGTAAGATTTTTATTAACCTCAGGATGATGTTTTAAATACTCCTGTACGTATTGTCTGAATAGGTTCAGATTTGTTTGAGCACCAACGTTCATTAGCTGAATGGGGTCGGTCTCGTGTAACTTATCAACATCAATATCCTTTACCTTTCCGGCAATCAGGTTTATTTTCGATAGCTTTTGGATAAGCTCTTTATCGCAAAACTTAACAGTTTTTGAATCGATGATGATCGATTTAGTGACCCTTCGGCCAGCCGATTCTTCCATGCCTCGCCAGTTCTTGAAACTCTCATTAACCAATGCGAAAGGCGGAACAGTTGTAATGGTATTATCGAAATTCTGAACCTTAACAGTTGTTAGGCTGATATCTATAACATTACCATCGAGATTTCGTGAGGGCATCTCAATCCAATCACCAATTTTTAGCATCTCGTTGGCCGAGAGCTGAATTGATGCCACCAAACCGGTAATAACATCCTTGAAAACCAACATCAAAACGGCTGTTGATGCACCCAAACCTACAAGAATTGAGCCTGGGTTTTTATTGATGATGATTCCAAAAATAACTATGCCCGCAAAAACATAAACAATTATTTTTAGTACCTGAAGGTATCCCTTAATCGGTCGGTTCTTGGCATAAGGTAACTCCT
>LUYY01000140.1 GCA_001603415.1 Bacteroidales bacterium Bact_07
TATATTTACCAAAGTTATTTAATAAGAACGAAAAAGCAAATGCTGATAGACTACTTTTTAATTTCTTTAGCCATCGCACTCATATTGCTGGGATTGATAGGTTGTATTCTGCCTGTAATACCAGGACCACCATTAGCATGGGTAGGACTTTTTGTTGCAAAGCTCACAGAATTTAGTTCTTTAAGCTGGACAATAGTTGTGGTAATGGCGATAATAACATTAGTAGTAACAATACTCGATTATTTGTTTCCTGCATGGATATCGAGAAAAATGGGTGGAACTAATTGGGGTGCTTGGGGAACCATAGTAGGATTAATTGCAGGTGTTGCACTATTGGGGCCAATTGGTATAGTTATTGGTCCATTTTTGGGTGCATTGGTTGGGGAAATGCTAAAACGTAAAAGCAAGGATAACCAAACCAACTACCCATGGTTATCAGCAATTGGATCGTTACTTGGTTTTACTTTGGGAGTAGGAGTAAAACTTTTAACGGTTGGGCTAATAATATATTTTTTTGTGGCAAGCCCATAAAGCCTATGCCTTAGGATTCGTTTCCTCTTCCTTCCCTTTGTCTGCTTGGTTTTGATCGGCTTTACGGAAGGCGCTGTTAACTTTGATGTTTCGGCCTTTAACCTGACTATCGTTGAGTTCTTTTATGGCTTTTAAAGCCGATTCCTCATTGTCGAACTCAACAAATCCGTAGCCCTTTGATTTTCCTGTAGCACGATCGGTAATGATTTTAGCTGAAACCACGTTTCCAAAAGGCATGCAAAGCTCTTTTAACTCATCGGCGGTCATAGAATACGCGATGTTTCCAATGTAAATCATCATAATGGCATAAGTTTTAAAATCCAAATAAATTTATGACTTAGTAGTAAAAAATGCAAAAAAAAAGCAGCTTTTTTCAAAGCTGCTTTTAAAGTTTTACGCTTACATCTATTGGCCAAGTGTGGCAACCATTACTGCTTTTATAGTATGTACGCGGTTTTCGGCCTCGTCGAAGACAATAGAGGCTTCCGATTCAAAAACATCTTCGGTTACTTCCATGGCCTCGAGTCCAAATTTCTTGTAAATTTCTTCGCCAACAACTGTTTCGCGGTTGTGGAATGCAGGCAAGCAGTGCATAAACTTACAATTAGGATTACCGGTTAATTCCATAGCCTTGCGGTTAACCTGGTAGGGCTTAAGCAGTTTAATACGTTCTTCCCAAACCGAATCGGGTTCACCCATCGATACCCATACGTCGGTGTAAAGGAAGTCGCAGCCCTTAACCCCTTCTTCGATGTTTTCGGTTAGGGTAATTTTGGCTCCGGTGGTTTTAGCTATTTCACGACAGGTTTTAACAAGTTCTTCGTTTGGCCAGCAAGCCTTTGGGGCGCAAGCCCTAAAATCCATACCCATTTTGGCTGCACCAACCATTAGTGAATTGCCCATGTTGTTGCGGGCATCGCCAAGATAGCAAAACTTAACTTCGCTAAGGGGTTTTGTGCTATGCTCGCGCATGGTAAGGAAGTCGGCGAGGATTTGGGTGGGATGGAACTCGTTTGTTAATCCGTTCCATACAGGTACGCCCGAATATTTAGCAAGGGTTTCTACAATTTCTTGGGAGTACCCACGGTACTCAATGCCATCGTACATGCGGCCAAGTACGCGAGCGGTGTCCTTCATCGATTCCTTTTTGCCCATTTGCGAGCCCGATGGCCCGATGTAGGTAACGTTTGCACCTTGGTCGAATGCGGCTACCTCAAATGCACAGCGGGTACGGGTCGAATCCTTCTCAAAAAGGATAACGATGTTTTTACCCTTTAACCGTTGCTGCTCAGTTCCGGCATACTTTGCCTTTTTCAAATCGGCTGCAAGGTCAAGCAAAAATTGGATTTCCTTTGGTGTGAAATCGAGCAGCTTTAAAAAGCTGCGGTTACGTAAATTGAACGACATAGCTTTATAGTTTTAGGTTTACACAATTCTTAATCTTCGTATTCCATGGTGATTTTTGTGCCGTACGACATATCTTCAAGCTTAGTAGCCTCAGTGATAACACTCATTTTCCCACCACGCTCAATGAAATTCAGGCATGCACGAATTTTGGGTGCCATGTTCCCTTCGCCAAACATGCCCTGCTCAAGATATTTCATGGTATCGGCATAGTTCAGAAACTCGAGCTTTTGCTCGTTCGGCTTCTTGTAGTTAAGGTAAACAAATGGTACATCAGTTAGGATGTAGAACTCATCGGCTTTAATTTCGGCAGCCATGAGCGACGAGGCTAAGTCCTTATCGATTACTGCCTCGGCGGGTCGAATATCCTTCTTTTCATCAATATAAACGGGTACCCCGCCGCCACCGGAGGCAATAACTATAATCCCTTGGCGAACAAGTTGGTCAATAACTTTGATATTTAGAATACCCATGGGTTTTGGCGATGGAACAACACGACGCCAACCGCTACCGGTATCTTTAACCTCTTCCTTGAAAATCCAACCCTTTTCGGCGGCAAGCGCATCGGCTTGAGCCTTGTCGTAAATACGGCCTACACGTTTGGTGGGGTTTTTAAAGGCAGGGTCATTATGATCGACAATAACCGGAGTTACCAGGCAGCATACTTCGCGGTCGATACCATGCTTCCGGAGCACATTCCGGAGCATACGTTCAATCATATAGCCAATGCCACCCTGCGAATCGGCAACGCAGATATCGAGGGGCATTTGAGGAATGCCATAGAGCTGTTCCCCAGCATCGTTACGCATAAGAATGTTTCCTACCTGTGGGCCATTGCCATGGCTGATTACCAGGTTATACCCTTCCTTTATCAGGTAAACCAAGTTTTCCAGGGTGTCGGTGGTGTTCTGTTCTTGCTCATCGATGGTGCCCACCTGATTTCCACGCAAGAGGGCGTTTCCGCCTAATGCTACAACTGCTAATTTGCTCATAAACAGTAAATTAAAATTTTCCACTTTAAAGTTACAAAACTAACTATTTTTTGCAATCGTAATAAAAATACACGTAATGTAATACTATCACTCAACGGTTTATATGTATGTTTAATAACATGTTTGGGTTAAGTGTGTGGAATTGTTAATCCTATATTGCTTACCAACTTTTGCAAAACACAAAAACATTTTCTATTTTTATAAGTTAATAATTTGAACTAAAGTGTTGATGAGCAGACGTGTAAACCAACTTGTTGGCTGGGCTGTGTTTTTCGTTTTAATGAGCAGCTGTGAATCCAAACATCCAAAAGAAATTAGGGAAGGACAAATAGATTATTGTATTGAATACGACACCTTAACCCTTAGCAGAATTGATAAAAAGATATTGCCAAGTTCACTTATTGTGCGTTTTTGCAATAATAATACCATTAACACCATTGATGCCCTTTCGGGTGCGGTTACCATTTCAATTATAAGCCAGCCATCCAAAAAGGAATTTGCCACCCTGCTCAAAGTTTTTAATAAGAAACTTTACCATAGTGAGCCCTATGCCAATGGACAGTACCCGGCCCTTTATGCTCGAATACCCAAGGTTATTATCGATACATTGGTAAATGATTGTGACTACTTGGGGTTCCAGTGTAAAAGCGTAATGGGGTATTTTGCCGATAATCCTGATAGTAAGTTTGAGATCATTTATACCAAACAAATTAGTATTGATAAACCCAATTTGAATACACCTTTCGAAAATATTGATGGCGTAATGCTCGGATTTAACTTGCGCTTCAACAGGATTGATATGAGGCTTAGGGCAAGGTCGGTTACCAAAACTAAAGTCAACGCCGATGCTTTCAGCATTCCTCCCGATTATAAGAAGGTTGATTTTCAAACCATGACCGATTTGATCTACTTACTGCAGCAGTAAGTGTTTTTACAATATCTTTACATCGTTTTTTATTGAGCATACAATATGGCTAAAAAGGAGAAGGATACTGACGTTGAGGAATCAGGTAGTAAAAATGTTAGTAACGATTCGCTATTTAAGGATGAAAGAATTAGGTTTACTATTGGCCTATTCCTAATCCTGTTAGGTTTCTATTTTTTCCTTTCGTTTTTTTCGTTCCTATTCACCTGGAAGGTTGATCAAAGTATCGAGTGGGTTTCCATATTCTCGTCAGCTGATCAAAAAGTTGGTAACTGGGGTGGGAAACTGGGCGCATCGCTATCAAATCAATTTATAAATCACTGGTTTGGCATATCGGTTTTAGCATTCCCCTTTATTTTTATGGTTTTGGGGCTTAAACTGCTTAAATTCATTAGGGGAAGAGTAACTAAGTTTGTTTTTAAGGTACTGCTTGGCATACTGGTTGGTTCGCTTACACTGGGTTTTTTATTCAAGGACCTTGGTGGATATTTGGGGAGCGGATTAGGAGGTGCTCATGGTTTGTGTGTTTCAGAGTGGTTATCGTCCATCGTTGGTAAAATAGGGGCAGCATTTATTGTCCTAATAGCTCTTGTGGCTTATATTATTTACATACTTCCAAAGTCGCTTTACCACTTTCAGAGTGGTACCTATTATCTATTTAAAACCATAGGCGACCTCCTAAAATCGGGTAAGCAAAAGGAGGTAAATTCCGATAAACATGATAAAGTTGATGTTGGACAGGTTGACGTTGAAAAAGAGCCAGCGCAAACTTCAGATGGCAATCATATTGATGAACTTGACGATGTTTATGATGAAACGGACAATGCCGAAGATTCCGATATTGAACTGGACATTGATAAACCAATAGATTTTGAGGAGAGTGTTACAAAAACAATCACAGAATCGGAAATTGAGGATAACTTTACCATTGAGCGTAACGAGGAAAAGGAGGTGGCTATTTCCGAGATCAATGAGCAGGAACTATACGACCCAACCCTTGAGCTTTCAAACTACCAAAAGCCATTAATTGAATTGCTGGAGGATTATAAGAATACTGAGTCGCCTGTAACCAACGAGATGCTTGTTGAAAACAAGAACAAGATAGTTGAAACCCTTTCGCATTACAAAATACAGATTGATAAGATTAAGGCCACCATTGGCCCAACAGTTACCCTTTACGAAATTGTTCCTGCACCAGGTGTACGAATAAGTAAAATCAAGAGCCTGGAGGATGATATTGCGCTTAGCCTATCGGCTTTGGGCATACGAATAATTGCCCCAATTCCCGGCAAAGGAACCATTGGGATTGAGGTGCCAAACCAGTATCCCGAGGTGGTATCGATGCATTCTATCATTAAGTCACAAAAGTTTCAGGAGTGCAAGTACGATTTGGCAATTGCATTGGGCAAAACCATATCGAACGAAATTTTTATTCTCGATCTTGCCAAGCTCCCTCACTTGCTCGTTGCCGGTGCTACAGGCCAAGGTAAGTCGGTAGGCCTTAACGCCATTATCACATCGTTACTATACAAAAAACATCCGTCCGAAATAAAGTTTGTGTTGGTTGACCCCAAAATGGTGGAGCTAACCCTATACAATAAGCTTGAGCGTCATTTTTTGGCAAAACTGCCCGATGCCGAGGAGGCCATCATTACCGATACCCAAAAGGTGATTTACACGCTGAATTCGCTAAGCGTCGAAATGGAAGAGCGCTACAAGCTTCTGAACCTGGCAAAGGTTCGCACAATAAAGGAATACAACCAGAAGTTTGTAGCCCGTAGGCTTAACCCAAACAACGGGCATAGGTATTTGCCTTATATAGTGGTAGTTATCGATGAGTTTGCCGATTTGATTATGACTGCTGGTCGAGAAATTGAGATGCCCCTGGGGCGACTTGCACAGAAGGCCAGAGCCATTGGTATTCACCTCATTATAGCTACCCAGCGGCCCTCAACCAATATCATTACCGGTGTGATTAAGGCAAACTTCCCTGCCCGTATAGCTTTTAGGGTATCATCGATGGTTGATTCCCGAACCATTCTCGATACTCCAGGTGCCAATAACTTAATTGGTAGGGGCGATATGTTAGTATCGGCTGGTAGCGATTTGGTTCGCGTGCAGTGTGCTTTTGTTGATATTCCTGAAATTGAACGCATTACCGATTTTATTGGCAATCAGCCCGGTTACCCGCATGCCTATGAGTTGCCCGAATATGTTCCTGAAGGCCAGGATAGCCCAATTGACATCGATCTAAAAAGGCGTGATGAACTTTTTGAGGATGCTGCACGTCTTGTTGTGCAAACCCAATCGGGGTCAACCTCGCTTATTCAACGTAAATTTTCCATAGGCTATAATCGTGCTGGGCGAATTATGGACCAACTTGAGGCTGCCGGTATTGTTGGACCTGCCGATGGTGGCAAACCCCGTCAGGTTTTAATTGTCGATGAGGTTTCTTTGGAACGTATTTTGAACACTTTATCGGTAGATTAGTTTCTTATTTTGTATTTTTGCACGAATAAATATTTAGTTCAATGAGACGAATTTTGAGTTTACTGATCTTTTCATCATCGATTACTGCATTTGGTCAGCAGGTAAATCCTGAGGAAATAGTTAAGAGTTTTAGCAACAAGATGCAGGAGATTAAGTCGCTTTCTGCCACTTTTAACTTTACCCTTGAAAACCTACAGGAACGAATTACCGATACCCACCAGGGTAAAATACTGGCCAAGGGAAAAATGTTTTACCTCGACCTAATGGGCATGGAGGTGTATTCCGATGGTCAAACCAAATGGCAATACATTAAGGAAGCAAAGGAGGTTACCATCTCAAAGATGAATGTCAAGGAGAATAGTTTTCTGGATGACCCCATGAAGCTTTTTAAGGATTACGATAAAAATTTTAAGTATAAGTATGTTGGACAGCAAAATATTAAGAATAGGGTAATACATGAGGTTGACTTTTTCCCTCGCGATTTGAACTTGCCTTACTCATCGGTTAAGTTGCAGTTCGATGCCAACACGCTTGAACCTTACCTTATTCGTTATCAGGGTAAGGATGGTAACAACTACATCATTCAAATTAAGAACTTCAAATCAAACGTTCCTTTGCGTGATGAACGATTCAAGTTTGAATTGCAAAAACACAAAGGAGTTGAAGTGGTTGATATGAGGTAGCTTTTGATGAACTTTACAAAGCCTATTACAATCTGGATAACCGGTTTACCCGCTTCGGGTAAGACAACCTTGGGTAAAGCGCTACAAAATCGAATTCGTAAGCTAAACATCCCGGTTGTGCTGCTCGATGGCGACGAGGTAAGAAAGGGATTATGTGCCGATTTGGGTTTCAGCGAGGCCGATAGAACCGAAAACATTCGCCGCGTTGCCCACATGGCAGCCCTACTTAATTCACAGGGCGTGGTGTCAATATGTTGCTTTGTCTCGCCTTTACAGTCTATGCGCCAGATGGCCAGTTCAATTATCGGGAAGGATACTTTCTTTGAGGTTTTTACCGATGCACCCTTAGAGGTTTGCCAGTTGCGTGATGCCAAAGGAAATTATAGTAAAGCAATTAGCGGGTCGCTTTCAAATTTTACCGGCATTTCCGATAGGTATGAAAACCCAGCAAACCCCAGTTTATACTTGAATACTGCAAAACTGAACGAGGAAGAGGCCGTTGACGTTCTTTATGACCATTTCTTGAAATGGGTTGATATTTAACAATCAAATTATACATCGGTTAAGAGTATATTTGTCACACTGAACGTTTTCCAAAAAATGCGAAATGGCTTAAATCTCCTTAAAAAGGATTAAAACATAATCGTCCATTTTGTTATAGGTAATTCAGAAACATAATTAGAATAGATTTTTGCAAAACCCAACAGGAACTGTTTTTTAATAAAGATGAATTTGATATGAGCAAAAAGGTGCCACTAAATCATCTACGCGAACTTGAGTCGGAAGCTGTATATGTTATTCGCGAGGTGGTTGCACAGTTCGAGAACCCAGTAATGCTGTTCAGCGGTGGGAAGGATTCGATAGTGATGTTCCATTTAGCCCGAAAGGCTTTTTATCCGGCCAAGGTTCCCTTCCCTTTGATGCACATCGATACTGGCCATAACTTTCAGGAGACCCTTGATTTCCGTGACTGGCTTGTGGAGGAAACAGGTGTGCAGCTAATTGTGAGGTATGTTCAAGATTCCATCGATAAGGGCAGGGTGGTGGAGGAAACTGGCTACAATGCCAGCCGAAATAAGTTGCAAACAGTAACCTTGCTCGATGCCATTGAGGAGTTAAAGATTGATTGTGCCATGGGCGGTGGTCGACGCGATGAGGAAAAGGCAAGGGCAAAGGAACGTTTCTTCTCGCATCGCGATGAGTTTGGCCAGTGGGATCCCAAAAACCAACGCCCTGAACTTTGGAATCTGTTTAATGGCCGAAAGAACTTAGGGGAACATTTCAGGGTTTTCCCAATCAGTAACTGGACCGAAATGGATGTATGGCAGTATATTTTGCTCGAGAATATTGCCATACCTACGCTATACTTCTCCCATGAGCGTGAGGTTTTTGAGCGCGACGGTGTATTGTATGCCAAAACGCCCTTCCTAAAGATGAAGGATACCGAAAAAGCTGAGAAGCGTATTGTGCGTTTCCGAACCATTGGCGATGCAACCTGCACGGGTGCCATTGAGTCGGTGGCAAGTAGCGTTGAGGATATTATTCGCGAGGTAGCTGCTACACGCGTTACAGAGCGCGGTGGCCGAGCCGATGATAAGCGCTCCGAGGCCGCCATGGAGGATAGGAAGATTGAAGGTTACTTTTAGTTTTTTAAATTCTTTTTTGACAATGGAAGACAAAACAATTGAACGCTCGTACCTGGATATGGAGCTTTTACGCTTTACCACAGCCGGAAGCGTTGACGATGGTAAGAGCACTCTGATTGGACGACTACTATACGATTCAAAGGCTATTTTTCAGGATCAGCTTGAGGCAATTGAGCGCGCAAGCATAAAGAAGGGCGAAGAGTATATCAACCTTGCCCTATTAACCGATGGCCTGCGTGCTGAACGCGAACAGGGTATCACTATTGATGTGGCTTACAGGTATTTCCATACGCCCAAGCGTAAGTTTATCATTGCCGATACCCCGGGCCATGTGCAGTATACCCGTAACATGGTAACAGGCGCCTCAACTGCTAATGCAGCAGTTATCCTTGTTGATGCCCGCCATGGTGTTATTGAGCAAACCATCAGGCATGCCTATATAGCCTCACTGTTGCGTATTCCTCACGTGATAGTTTGTGTAAACAAGATGGATTTGGTCGATTTTAAGCAGGAGGTTTTTGATGCCATTCAACAGAAATTCCATGAGTTTGCCACCCACCTCGATTTGCACGATGTTAGGTTTATTCCCATTAGCGCCCTGTTAGGCGATAATGTGGTTGATAGGTCAAAGAATATGGACTGGTATCAGGGCCCTACGCTAATGTATCTGCTTGAGAATCTATATATATCAAACGATTACAATCAGCTCGATGCACGTTTCCCGGTTCAGTATGTCATTCGTCCGCAATCCATAGAGTTTCACGATTACCGTGGCTATGCAGGCCGTATGGCCAGTGGAACATTCAGGGTTGGCGATAGGGTTAAGGTTCTTCCTTCGGGATTCACTACTACCATCAAAGCCATTGACTTTTGGACCGATCACCTCGATTCAATTACCGCTCCTCAATCTGGAACTATTATTTTGGAGGATGATCTCGACGTTTCGCGGGGCTGCATGATTATCCCCGAGGAGAATGGTGTTAAGCAAGGCCAGGATATTGAACTAATGATTTGCTGGTTGGGCGATAAGCCCATGGTTCCGGGCGGAAAGTATGCCCTTAAGCACACCACCAACGATTTGCGGTGTATGATTAAGGAGGTGAAGTATAAGGTAAATATCAATACCCTTGAAAAGGACTACGACGATAAATCGATAGCCATGAACGATATTGCCTGCATATCGATTCGCACAACCAAACCGCTATTTTACGATTCATACCGTCAGAACCGGGTTACTGGAAGTTTGATTCTTATTGATGAGGCTACCAATGTAACCGTTGGTGCAGGCATGATAGTTTAGCTCCGCTAATGTTCCGTTAACCATTGTGCAAGGCAGCCAAGAGCTGCCTTTACTATTTTGGCATGGTCAAATGCTAGCGTTGGAAGGTGTTCTATGGGAAACCATTGTGCTTTTGCGGCGTCGTCACCGGCGGTTGGAGTAGCTTGGTTATCGCTCACAACTCCCCAGAATGCTATGGCTATGTTCCTGTCGCGAGGGTCCCTGTCGATGTCGTCGAATGCACCAATTTGATGCAAATCAACACCCGCTATCCCGGTTTCTTCCATTAGTTCCCGTGCTGCGGCATCTGCAAGTAATTCATTCATCTCTGGGAAACCACCTGGCAGGGCATAATTCCCCTTGTAGGGATTGTTTCCTCGCTGTATTAGCAGCAAATGGGTTGCCTGCTTGTTCCTGTCAACCTTGAAAATTGCAGCATCAACCGTAACGAGCATGCGGGGATATTTGTAGCAATACATGCAGCACTATTCGTTTTCAGGGTTTTCGTCGTTGTCGGATTTTCTGCGATCCCGTATTTTGAAGGCAATCCAAATTGCAAATGCAATTATTGCCAGTGCTATCAGGATTTGGTGTTTTATCATACGGTTAGGTTTAAATGGATTTTGAAAGATACCAAAAATTGGATTTAAAGTCAAGCGAATGGACTGTTTATTAGTTGATAGCTATCCGTAAATTTTAGAAGAATACAGAAAATAGAAATTAGAAATCAATGTCGTTTAGTTAAGGTTATTTGTCATGTTGAGCTAAGCGAAACATCTCAAAACAAACGATACATAGAGATCCTTCGATTCACTCAGGATGACAAAAGGAGTCTCTGTTTTCTATCTAAACGACATTGAATTAGAAATTAGAGCCTATATGCTTAAAGAACCCTTTTTATAATCCTTAGCTTATGCGTATAGATGCCCTGTTGCTGGTTGTAAATGCCCTGGTGGTCGAACTTATCGATACGAACGTAGCCGGAGCTGTGAATGATTTCGTTGGAATTAATAAGGATGCCAACATGGATAATTCGTCCTTCCTCATTGTCAAAGAAAGCAATATCGCCAGGTTGAGCATGGTTAACAAACTCAACCGTTTGTCCGGCTTGAACCTGTTGCCATGCATCGCGGGGTAGGAATACACCGGCAGTTCTAAAGCAAACCTGAACCAACCCTGAACAATCGATTCCAAAAATCGATTTGCCGCCCCAAAGGTAAGGAACATTTAGAAAGCTATTGGCTGTAGCTATTACACTTGCTAACGATTGTGTATTATTTGCGGGTGTCTGGCCAACAATCTCGAAATTAGTGCCATTAAGGTGAAATCTTTTACCCGATAATCCGTAAAGCAACGACCCGGGACTGAGCAAGTACTTAGTGTTGTTGGCAAGGTTTATGGTTTCCGTTAATAAGGCTATGGTTGTAAAACTTTTGAGGGACTGTTCGGTATTACTATCATCCACAATTTCGATGAGCCGTGAATCGACCCAACCTGGATAGCTGTCAATAACGCTTTCAATTCTGTACCATTGCTTGTAGCTTTCCAAAATATTTACCTGTTCGCCAAAAAGTAGTTGGTTAACCATTTCAGTGGTTTCGTTTGGTTCTTTGCGGACAGGAACCAAACTTTTAGCAGCCAATCCTAGCATAATTGCTATTTTTTTGTGTAAATATAGCAATTATCAGGTTTCAGTAATCACCATTGATGAACTATTCCCACATGGCAGTAATGCGAGCTGTGAGGTTTTTACCATTTACAATATTCTGAACATCAACCTTTAAAGGCGATTTTAGGGTGATTTCAAGGGTGTGTTCAATCCATCCAGCAATACGTTCCATGATTAGCTTTTCATCGATATGAAATTTTTCTAACTGAAGAACCGCCTTCTTATCGGCACTTTCAACCACTTTAATTTCAGCTGGTTGATAATAGGTTTGGAAGATGCTCGATGCCCTGCTTAATACGAATTGCGGAGAGCTTATCCTAACAAATATCTTGTAAATGCCCTTTAGGGCTATGTCGGCGCTAAACCGGCCAATTTCACGGGCTGCCTTATTGTAATCGCCCTCAAAGAAAAGGTCGGCTACCTTTTGGGTAGGAATTATTACCGATTCAATTAACGGATACCAAGTGGTTGCATAAATGGGTTTTTCAATAATTTCGCGTGATGTTTGGGGCAACGACTTAACCCATTCCGAGTATCGATTAATAAAGTTGGCCTTAACAAAATCGGGGGTTGCTTTTACAGCGGTTCCTTTTATTTCCATATTTTTTTTCATTTTCAACAATTTTAAACAAACTTTTGATTATAAGCAAGTTTTTTTGATTAAATCGCACTGCTGATTTTGAAGGGTGATTAATTCGCTTATTTTTGCTTACAGGTGTTGTAGTGTAAACCTTGCGCTTCGATATTACCTAAGCTGCCCGAAATGGAAAAACACCTACAGGCTTCGTCGTGCTCACCAACCTTCAGTAAGGCTTGCCCTTTGAGAAGATACGATTCTGAGATTTTGTAGTTTAGCGCTATGGCCTTATCAAAGTCAATGAGTGCCTGCCGGGGTTGTTCGGTTTTAAGGTATATTTTCCCTCGCAGCTGAATTAATTCAGGATTATTGGGTGTAAACTTAAGCATTTTGGCTATTGCCAGCAGGGCATCGGTGTAAAAGCCTGCATTATAGGCATTTGTGGCTAATTGCAGGTTGGCATCGAAATTATTGGGGAAGAATTCGAGGTATTTTTTGATAGTTTCGTAGCCCTCAGTCCATCGGTTTAATTTTGCAAGGATTTGGGATTTAAACAGCAAGTATTCTGGCTTTTCGCCGCTTTTTTCAATTGCTTGCCCAATCAATTTTAATGCATTTTCGTGCTGGTTTAGGTGGTAAAGCGCTTGCGACTGCAAGGCCAGGTAATGGTAGTTCCTTTTGCTTCGTTTGTAGGCACTTTCAAAATCCCTTAGTGCCAACGTGAAATTACCTGCGCCTAAATGCGCAAGGCCACGTACCTCAAATAGGTCTGCTTTTGATTTTGAACTTTTTATCCTTTTATTCAGTAGTTCAATGGCTTCGTCGTAGCTTTGGTTTTCGATTAAGTACTTGGCGTAAAAGAAATCCTTTTCAATTGGCGAATACCATTCATTAAGCCATAGGTTTTGCCATTCCTTTAACGATTGGGCAAATTTAAAATCGCTACTGAGCTGATATTTACTTTCTGGTTCCCTAAATACCGATTGTAGGTTACGGCGAGTCCATTCGATGCAATTCAGGGTATCGCCTGTAAGGCAATAGGTTCTGGCTAACTGGTAGGATGCAACGCCAGTTCGTTGTTTTTCGGCTTGCAAAAAGTTTTCGATGGCTTCACTGTAAAGGTTAGCCTTTAATTGTGCTTGACCTTTTATGAGGTAGAACTGGTAGCGGTATGGTTTAACGGTAAAACACGAATCGGCCCAGCGGAGGGCATTTTGAGTGTCGTTTTGTTCAAGTGCAGCCACAGCCCGGTAGTATGCCTCGGGCATTTTCTGCGATTGGCCTGCTAAAAAAATAAATTGTAGAGCAAATAATGCAATCCCGAAGTAGGTTGATTTGCTACATGCACCGGGCATTTTTACTTTTTGCTAACAATGTTTTTCACCTTGCTTATTTCCATGAACGATGCACCATTGCTTGGCCCAAAGCTACCGCCAATGATTAGTACCATATCTTCCGAAGCAATTTTACGGCGTTCGAGCATGGTGCCAATGGCATCGGTTAGGAAGTGGTCGCGTGAGCTGCGGGGTTCCATATACACTGCCTCAACACCATACGAAAGTGCCAATTCACGCATAACATGCTGCTTGTAGCAAATGGCGTAAATGGGAATTCGCCCGCGGAAAGCGGCAAGGTATCGGCCAGTTCGACCTGTGAGGGTATCAACAATGATTGCTTTTATGGGAAGTGATGAGCAAGCCCTAACAGCAGCTTTGGCAAGGGTTGCAGTTACCTCGTTGTTAATCCTTACCAAATTTATCGATAGGTCGGCTTCCTGTGCCTCTTCAACTTCGCGTGCAACGCGGGTCATTACCTCAACGGCCTCAACGGGGTATTGCCCGTATGCGGTTTCGCCGCTAAGCATAATGGCATCAGTACGCTGGTAGATAGCATTAGCTATATCGCTAATTTCAGCACGGGTGGGGCGTGGATGCTCTATCATGGTGTGCAGCATCTGAGTGGCAATAATAACGGGCTTTTTACTTTCGATACACTTACGCACAATCCGGCGCTGGATAATCGGAAGTTTTTCGGCAGGGATTTCAATTCCCAAATCGCCTCGGGCAACCATTATGCCATAGGCATGATCGAGTATCTCATCAATATTATCGACACCCTGCTGGTTCTCAATCTTTGCAATTATTTTGATAGGGCTGTTGTGCTTGTGCAGAATCTCTTTAATCTCAAGCACATCGTGCTTGTTCCGGACAAAGCTGTGAGCAATAAAATCGATGTTGTTTTCAATGGCAAACTGAACAAATGCTTTATCTTTCTCGGTTAGCGATGGTAGGTTAATGTGAACGTTAGGAATATTGACGCTTTTGCGCAATTTAATGGTGCCGCAGTTTGTAGCCTCGCATATTAGGGTGTTATCGTTCTTGTCAATAACTTTTAGCTCAATCTCGCCATCGTCAATCAGTATGGTGTTGTCAATGGGAACCTCGGTGGCAATATTGGAATAGCTAACATAAACAGTATCGTTGCCTGAGGCACCTTCGGGGTTTCCAATTACCTTGATGCGATTTCCGGTTTCTACCTTTACCTCCTCGCCGTTTGAGGATGTTCTAATCTCAGGGCCTTTGGTATCGACTAAAATGGCTATATTCTCGGAAACCTTACGGATGTTGGCAATAAGATTTTTTGCCGATTCGGGGTTCATGTGTGCGGTGTTCAACCGGGCTACATTCATCCCCGCTTGGTAAAGAGATTTTATGAAATCAACATCGCAACGCTTATCGGATATGGTGGCAACAATTTTAGTACGTTTAAGCATAACTCGGAATTTTATGCAAAAATACTCAAGTTTTTGTTAAGCTTTGTAAAAAAAGTAAAGGGCTATCAAATTTCGATAGCCCTTTTACCTATTGAATTTTTAAAACTATTCGGGAAGTATTTGTTCCTTAGGAAGTTTTGATGGTCTGAAAATTTCAATAATTCCTTTAATGCCAATAGTAAGGACAAGATTAAAGAAGTAAGACAAATATGCAATCAAAAGAGCTGCTCCTGCCAAAGCTGCCAAAATCATAAAGATATCAAACTCTCCACTGTAGTATATGGTTCTACGAAGCATTCCCTTAAGTCCGGCCATGCCCATGAAAGCACCCATCCCTATACCCCCAAGCAGGTGCAACCAGAAATGCCATGAAGTTAGTTTAACACTATAAATGTTTAAACCATTAGTTAATACTGGCAAAAGTTTGTAAACAACAGCATAAAGGGTCATGGTTAGCCCAATTAGAACTGCAACGTGAACATGAGGTCCAACAATCCATTGGGTGTTATGTAGTATTCGGTTCATTCCCATGTCGGCCTGAATGATACCTGCAGCTACTGCAAGGGCAAAACCAAGTAAACCTCCCAGGAAGAATTTTAGTTCAGGTGTCCATTTTAGCGGTCGGGCATTCCAAAGGGTTACCAAGCTTATGAAAAGTGCCAATCCTTGTGTTATAAGTTCAAAAGCCGTTACAAACTGGCCTGATACAAGTTTTAGCATCAAGGGTTGCGCCTGATCGGAAAGCAGGTGATGTGACCATACTGTCCACGATACCACCAATTCAAGAAGCAGAAGTGCCCGAGCTACATTCTCCATGTAAACGTTCTTTACTCCGGTAATCAGCATAGCCAAGAGGTACCATGCACCAGCAACAAAAATTAGAACTAAACCGTCAGCAATTAAGTCGAGCCCCCACCAAAACATGTTTTTATAAAGAAGAGCATCAATCCAAGAGTTTTGAAGGTTGAACCCTAAGATGTGTCCAATTAGGTAAACCAGAATAAGCACTCCCGTAAATGTGATGATGCCTGCATTTAAAAATACGTCAACTGAACCTCGAGCAATAGCTGCAACAGGCAAAGGCACTTGATGTTGCTTGCGGTTTTCCTTTTTACGGAAAAGGTTTACTAGTCCACTAACGCCTAAGGCCGATGCCAATAGCGAACCACAGGGTTGCTTTTCCCATCCTTTGGGGGTATAGGTAATAGTTTTAAAGACAATAACCACAAAAATGATTGAGGCCACCATCACCAGGGCTATGCCCAGTATAAAGAACGTACCTCCCCATGGCCCAAACTGGTTAAAGTCGGCAGGAAGTGGCCAGTAAAGAGTATAAAGGGGACCGTAATGTGAAAGAAAACCTGCAAACCAGAAAACGAAAACCCCAACCGTTATTAACCAAAACGACCAGTTTGCGGCTTTAAATCCCCATAAGGGTTTTTTGAGCAGAAAAGGTAAGGCAAAGTAGAACGCCCCAAAAACAAGAGTATAGGTAGCTCCAAAAATTCCAACTAAAGGATGTGCTGTTAAGATAGCAAAGTACTGATGCTCGGGGATTATGCCAACCATTGAGTTGGGTGATGCGAGAACTAATCGCATTATCATTCCTTCAATTACAGCAAAACCATAGTAAATGAGCGATACTACGGCAAATCTTAGTGTTAATTTTTGTAAAGGGGTAAGACCAGCCAAACGTCCGTTTACCTCATTGCCATTTATCAGAGTATCGATTATCTTTTTCATACCACATCATTTTTATTC
Source organism: Bacteroidales bacterium Bact_07 (assembly GCA_001603415.1). Lineage (GTDB taxonomy): Bacteria > Bacteroidota > Bacteroidia > Bacteroidales > Tenuifilaceae > Tenuifilum. Next base: position 16,731 of record LUYY01000140.1, read on the forward strand.
AACTGTAATAAAGTTTGGTATAGTCATTCGAGTGCTTTTAGGCCCCGCGTACTCGGTTGAGCGTAAGGTAAAAGTTCCTTTCTCGGTAAATTTCCAAATAATTTTATTGCTGTAAAGAGGCAGAACCTGCATTTGCAGTATCATAGTGTTGTTGGGTCTGAATAACCCAAATCCATAGGTTAGATCTTTGGAATACACATCGAACATTACCGTTTCTCCCTCTTTTACTTTTAAAGGTTCAGCAGTGGGTAGTTCCTGTCGGATTGAATCGGTTAAAAGGTAGAACTTAAAACTATCGACCTCCATTTTAATCAACCTATCTGGGTTGATTTTTGATGCATCCATCTCCAGTTTTACCCATGGGATGGTGTGCATGGTTGTGAGGTGAAGCGAGACGCCAATAATAATAAGCAATGTGGTAAATGAGTAAAATAGCACAGGTTTTACCACCGGTTTCTTAGTTGGTTTTGTTATTCGGTAAGCAAACCAACCAAATAGGCTAATTGCCACCAAGCTGTAGATGGTGTATGCAACAATTAGCCCTGTTGCAACTAAATCGGAGTTTACCATGGTTTTGTTTGTTTTGGTTTACATGCACAATTTACAAAGTTTTAACATTAGTTAGCATTGATATATATCATTTATTTGATTTGTAAAAATCATTAATGACAAATGCATATATTTGTCGAAATGTAAGGGTAAGCAATGGGTTGGAGTAATGCCATAGACGACTACATCAACTTTTTACGGCTCG
>LUYY01000141.1 GCA_001603415.1 Bacteroidales bacterium Bact_07
ATTGAATGGGGGCCAAACGTTTTTGGGATACGCGAGGCAAGTCAGTATTACTTTGGCAAAAAGCCCAGCAACCTTACATTACCCGAAGCTCTATACCTTGCCTACATAATACCAAGGCCGACCAAATTCCGCTACCTGTTCGACTCCGAGGGTAAACTTAAACCATTTGTAATTGAAAATTTTAAGTTTGTAGCAAACAAAATGTTAATGCGGGGAAACATCGCCCAACAAGAACTTGATAACCTTACCAATAATCCACAGGTAGTTCTCTCAGGACCGGCAAAAGATTTACTGAAAAAAGAACCGACAACTGAAAATGTTGAGGCCGACAGCGATTTCATAGAACTGGAACGAGAAACAAATTAGCATTACCCCTTTACATCGCCCTAAAAATTCATTAAATTTATGGGTGAAAACCAAATCGGATTGATGCTATGAACACACAGGTATCAAAGAATATCGAAGCCGTTGCCGAGAGTATTCAGTGGTTTGGTCAGGCAGCAGTAAAAATAATGAACTGCGGAAAGGTGATATTCATCGACCCATACCAAATAAAAGGGAACGACCAAGCCGATTTAATACTGATAACCCACTCCCACTTTGACCATTTCTCGCCCGACGATATCAAAAAGATTGTAGCCCCACACACATGGATACTTTGCCCAACCGATGTAGCCGAAGAAGCCCGAAAATTTGGCGCAGCCAAGGTGATTGCCGTTCAACCCGGCTTTAACGATGAATGGCATGGGATAGAGATTAGGGCTGTTCCCATGTATAACATTACCAAAAGCGACAAGCATCCCCAATCGAAAAAATGGGTGGGCTACCTGCTTAACCTTTGCCACGTGTGGTTATACCACACCGGCGATACCGAGCGAATTCCTGAAATGAAAAGTATTAAAACCGATATCATCATGCTCCCGTTGGGGCAAACCTATACCATGAACAGCGTTGACGATGCCGCCGCTGCTGTGCTCGATACCGATGCCAGTATTGCTATACCCATTCACTACGGGATGTATGAAGGATCCAATGCCGATGTTGAGAAATTTAAGGACTTGCTTAAGGATAAGGTTGAAGTTATTGTTTTGCCAAAGGCATAAACTGCTAATCGATACATTCCACAAACTCCAACGACCAATTCTCAAGTTGAAGGGCTGTTAAATACCCGGTTCCGGGTATATATTGTCCTTTATATACACAACCGGCATCCAAATCGAACAATCGGCGGTGGGGTTCTTTTAGCTCCTCAACAATTCTCTTTAGCGCACGGGGTGTATGACCGTGTATGATTTTGTAGGTGGGCATAAAATTTTCTGGTACATCGGATGGGCGGTTCCAAAGCATGGCATACTCATCGGAAAAGGGATTGGGTAACTCGTAGTTTATGCCCCCATGTACAAGGATGTATCGGTTATCAACAATAACATACGGCTTTAAGCTGGAAAAGAAATCGAGGTGCCTTTGCGGCAGGAAGCCATATTCGGTTTCAATGGCGGTAGTCATTGATTGATACTGATGCATTGTGGCAAAACCGGAATTCATCAACCAAAGACTCATCTCATAGTCGCCATTAATGCACTCAAGCATCATTTGCTCATGGTTGCCTTTCAGTCCGGTAATGTTATAGCCATCGTCAATTAGGTTTATCAGGTATTCCACTACTCCAGGAGAATCGGGGCCACGGTCGATATAATCGCCTAAAAAGTATAGCCTATCGGCCTGCGAAATACTCAATTTTACCTCCAGTAAGTATCTGAGTGTTTTAGAACAGCCATGAATATCGGGGATTATAAAAGTTCGCATACCATTTGTTTACCTAAATTTAGCAATAAAAACTAACTTTGCCAAGTTTTTTAGTTATGGCAAGCGGATATATTGTAAAGAAACTTCAAGGCAAAGTAAATCAGGCTATCTACGGCTATAATCTTATTGACGATGGCGATAGAGTAATGGTTGGCCTATCGGGTGGAAAGGATAGCTATGCGCTGCTCGATCTTTTGGTAAATCGAAGGAAAGTGCTACCTATTAAATTTGAGCTGCATGCCTGCCATGTTCAGGCCACCGATATGACCTACCTTGCCGATATTGAGTTCATGGAACAGTACTGCGCTGAGAACGATGTAAAATTCCACCTACGCCAAATCAGCGTTGAGTATAACCCATACGATAGGAAACCCGCCTGCTTTATTTGCAGCTGGAAGCGCCGCAAGATGCTATTCACAACCACCCGAGAAGCCGGATGCAACAAGTTAGCCTTAGGCCATCACCTGGACGATGCCATTGAAACGTTGCTCCTAAACATGATAAATCACTCATCAATAAGTTCAATACCCCCAAAACTATCGATGTTCAATGGCGAAGTTTTTCTGATTCGCCCGCTAACAACCTGTCTGGATAAGGAACTGGAAAAGTATAACCAGATTATGGGCTTCCCGCCTGAAAAAGAACTTTGCCAATTCGACAAGGATACCCATCGGAATACTGTTCGTGAACTAATCAGGCATATGGAACAGATAAACCGCGATGCCCGCGAAAACATTTACCGTTCCATGCAAAACATCTTTGACGAATACATCGTTACCAAGCCCCGTAAAAAGGGTAGCGGATTACCGCCACGACTTAACCATAAATAGAAGCAGCAGGCCAAAAATTTCCAAACGGCCAAGGAGCATGTCGAAGGAAAGAATAAGTAGGGCTGTATCGGAAAGCATACCGTAATTGGACATTGAGCCCACTAATCCAAATCCAGGACCGGCATTGCCCATACATGCGGCAGTTGCTGAAAGGGAAGTTAAACTATCGTAACCCAGCCCTGTAAGCGCCAAGGTGCTTACAAATAGAACCAGAATGTAGAAAACAATAAACTGAACCACAGAATTTACTACCTCATCGGCAACCACGCTTTTACCAATCCGAACAGGTATAACGGCTTGTGGGTGCTGAATTTTCAGAATTTGACTTTTCAATGCCTGAAAGAATATTACCACCCTATCGAGTTTCATACCACCAGCAGTTGAGCCGGCACAAGCACACTGAATGGTAAAGAATATAATTATCAGAATTGAAAAAGGTGGCCAAATGGATGAATCGGCATTAGCAAAGCCTGTTGTGGTTGAAAGTGAGACTACCTGAAACGCTGCATACCTTATACTTTCGCCCCAGGTAGGGTATATTTTACCATGCAGGTTGATTGATACCAAAGCAATGCCAATAATAGTTATCCAAAAGTAATACTTAACTATAGGGGATTTAAAAATGTTGTTCTTTTTCAGGGTAAACGTTGAATATAACAATCCGAAATGGATACCGGATAGAAACATGAAAACTATGATTATTATATCAATTGGAACGCTGTTGAAATAGGCTACACTGTTGTTTTTAGTAGAAAATCCGCCGGTAGCAATTGTGGCAAATGCATGGTTAACCGCATCGAATAAACCCATTCCGAATAATCGCAGTAAAATCACCTGGGTAACTGTTAAACCTAAGTAAACAACCAGAATTACGTTAAGCATCTTGCGGGTTCTGTACTTAAAGTTTTCCTGGGCAAGCGGTGAGATTTCCATTTTGGAAAGGGTCATTTGAGCCTTACCCAGCGAGGGTAGAATGATAAGGACAAAAACCACAATGCCAATACCACCAATCCAGTGCATTGACGAGCGCCAAAGAAGTATCCCTTTGGGCAACGCTTCAACATTGCTAAGCACCGATGCTCCTGTTGTGGTGTAGCCCGATACACTTTCAAAAATTGCTTTTACAAAGGTAAACTCACCGCCATAGAGTAAAAGCGGCAAAGAGCCAATAAAACACGACAGAATCCAGCTAAGTACCACCACAAGGTAACCCTCCTTGTTTGATAGATCGGTGGCTTTAGGAACAAAAACCAACGGGAATACTCCCCAAAGGAGGGTGATTAAAAAACTGAAAAGCAAGGGCAACTGCCCGGCATCCCTATTATACAATGATATCAAAAACGATACAAAGATAAATGCTGCGTTAAAGAGCATTACTAAACCAATGTATCGGATAATCACATGTGGTCTCATTCTGCCTTCTTTTGAATACTCTTGGTAAGGATGAGGTCCTTAACCGACTCGTTAAGCTCATACATCTCGTCGCGGGTTTCAATGGTAACCTCATACTGTCGCCGGTACTTAGTAAAGTTCTGTATTCCCTTTGTTATTTTCCCTATAGGGCTAAGCAGGTAGTAGGATATCATGTAATTAAAGATGATGGTAAAAATAACACTGGTAATAACAATAATAAGTCCGGGCAAAATGGTTCTGTAGGGGCTTTTTTCCAAAACGGCAACCGTTTGGTTAAGGTTTTGCTGGTTAAGGGTTAACAATTCCTCAACCTTGCTCCTAACCATCTGTAAGGCAGGATTAACCTCAGTAAGATACTCTGACACATTGGGTGATGGTTCATTGATGAAACCCTCGGCTTTGGTCTTAAACAAAGAAAAAGCAATGGCAATAGAATCGACCGTCCCAGCTTCACCGGGTATGGTTAGATTATTTGATGCCTTAAGCAAATTCTCATTGAAGATTGAAACCGCATTGCTAAAAAGCGAGTTGGCCTTGCCCTTATCGCCCTGAATGGATAAAAGTATGGCTCTTTCCTGTAACCCTAAGTTGTAGTTCATCTGTTTTGAAAAATCGATACTTCGGTAGTTATCCATTAGCAATCGATTAACTTGATTGCCCAACTTGGTTAGCTCATATATCGATATTAAGCCTGAAATTACCAGCATTATGCCCAGTATCATAAAACCAGTAATTATCTTGTAGCGAATTTTGAACATGGCATTATGGTATTAATTGCTTGTTAACAATTGCCTAACTGTAAAATCCTTTCAAAAAAATTAATGCAAATGTAAAACTAAACAAGCATTGCTATTCAATATTAATCTACATTTTATAATAATATTTTCGAACTTAAAGCATAGCCTGTTTAAAATCACCATAGTGCATTGCCCTTAGTAATATCAAAAAAACAATTTTAAAACCCATGCGCAAGTTTTTTGTAAATTGCTTGTCTATATAAAAACAGGTATTTAAACCAATGGACGAAAAAGAGCTCATTCAACAAGTAATTCAGCATAGCAATCACCAAGCTTTTGGCATTTTGGTTGACAGGTATAGTAAAATGGTAATAACAACCTGCATGGGTTTTATTGGTAACTATCACGATGCCGAAGATATTGCTCAAGATGTATTTGTTGAACTCTATGAATCCTTACCTGAATTCCGAAGCGAATCGAAACTCTCCACCTGGATTTACCGGATTGCGGTTAACAAATCGCTAAACTTCCTGCGTCGAAAAAAAAAGGAAACATTTTTGCACACTATTGTGGGCGACAAGAGAAAAGGAAAGGCAGAGCAAACCCTCGATGGAATTGTTGGAAACCAATATTCAGACGTCAACATAGAGTATAAAGAACAGCATAAACTATTGCGCGATGCTATGAGTAAGTTGCCTGAAAATCAGCGTATTGCTTTAGTGCTTAGCACATACCATGAACTTTCGTACAAAGAGATAGCCGAAGTTATGGATACTTCAGTTTCATCGGTTGAATCGCTTTTATTTAGGGCTAAAAACAACCTACGGAAAATAATGGTTAAGTCAAAATCCTAAAAAAAGGGTTTAGTAAACGCAAGTTTTAAGCGATTAAGTTGTCAAACTATAAAACTGAAAACGATGAGGTGCAAAAAAGCAAATAGCCTAATGGACGACTACTTTAAAGGTAAACTTGAGGGTGAAGTTCAAAGTGAACTCCAAGATCATTTAATGGCTTGCACCAAATGTCAGGCAAACCTGCTGGTCATCAAATCGTTAAAAGAAATGGCTAGCGAAGAGGTTTCAAGATATACCGAAAACCCATTCTTCGCCAGCAGGGTGCTGAGCAGGATTGAGGCTCAGAAGGTTTCAAAATATATTGATATTAAAACTCGATTGATAGGCTATGCTACCATAGCAGCCGCAGTGATAATAGGGCTTTTTGTTGGCGGTCAGTTAGGAACTCTGGGCACTAAGGTAATTTCAACTAATACCAATGCTGAAATGCTGGCAGAGGAATATATCCCATCGAGTACAGAATCAATCTACGAATACGATTTCGAAGAGGTCGAAAATCTTAATAACAAATAAAACATGAATTACTTTACTAAAACACGGGTGCTTGTAGTAATAATTGTAGTATTAGCAATAACCTTACTGGCTACCATTGGGGCACTGGTTTACGGTTACTACAGGCAAAAACAACTCACTGAAAAGTTTACAAATAATCCACAAGAGCGAATGGAACAACAAGCACAATTTTTACGCAATAAGTTAAATCTAACCCCGGAACAGGAAGATATTTTCCGAAAATCGCGTGACGAGTTCCACGAAAAAACGGTTGAAATAAACAGAAATATTCAGAAAGTCTCAGTTGAAATCATCAATGAACTTTCGGTTCCTGAACCCGACTTAAAACGTATCGATTCGTTGATTGAACAGTATGGGGAACTCCATAAAGCTGAGAAAAAAATTATGATTAACCATTTATTGGAAATAAAAAGTGCATGTACACCTGAACAATTCAACAAATTTCAAAGAATTGTAGAGCATA
>LUYY01000142.1 GCA_001603415.1 Bacteroidales bacterium Bact_07
AGATTTTAAAGACCCCGAAGGTGATGAAATGGCTCGCTTTAATGCCTGGATTCAGGTTCACAATATCCCCGCCGATGCCAAAAAACCAAGCGGTTTATACTTTGTAAGTCAAAACGAGGGTAACGGATTATCGCCAGAAATTGGCGACTGGGTGCTTTACTCTTACACCGAAAAAACACTCGACGGGTTGGTTTGGCTATCGGATAATAGCGATATAGTTAAGCTATATGACCGGTTTGATATCAACTACCATTACACACCCGTTTTTGCTAAATACGAAAAAGCACCAATACAAATAACCGGATTCAGCAGAACAATGCTGAAAGGTGTTTTTGAAGGGTTAGGCTACCTAAAGGAAAGTGGCAAAGCCACTCTTTACATACCATACCATTTGGGTTATGGCACAACAAGCGCAAGCAACGGTTTGGGTTACCAGTCGCTTATATACGAACTCGAACTCCTAAAGGTGATAAAGGACCCCCGCGCTTATGAGAAAAGCCTGATTGATAATTATATTGCACAGAATTACCCTGGTCTTCAACCTATAAACGATAGCATTTACTACATTCAACTTTCACCACCCACTGTTGACACTGTAACCCTTGCCAAGGATTCCATTGCCTATGTTTACTACAAGGGAATGTTTCTCGATGGTTTTGTTTTTGATTCCAATATCGATAGCGTAGCCCAAAGGCTTGGCCGCAAGTTTAGCTCAACCGACTCGCTAAAAGTAACCGTTGGCGGAAAAGAAGTAATAAAAGGGTTTAGCCAAGCGCTAATAAACATGAAGAAAGGTGAATGGGGCCGTGCAATTATTCCTTCGTTCTGCGGATACGATTCAATTGGCAATAGCAATATTCCACCTTTTACTCCACTTGTCTTTGACATCTATTTTAGCAGCAAGGGCAAAGCATCAACCAAACCCAAATAGATTTAGGTCAGTAAAGCAAATACAGTATTTTTCTTATTGATATCGGGGAGTGGTAGGGTTTTCCACGCCCTTACTGTTTTTGTAACAATTAACTCGTTACCCGATGCAACCTCAATAGCAATGGTAATGGATGTTTGGTCGCTGCAAACGCTTAGCAACTCCCTAAATAGTTGCAGGTTACGATACGGGGCTTCGATAAAGAGTTGAGTTTGCCCCTCGGTGCGTGAGCGCTGTTCAAGTAGCCTTATTCGCTTGCGCCTTTCATCGGGTTTTATAGGGAGGTAGCCCACAAAGGCAAAATTTTGGCCGTTAAGGCCACTCGCCATAAGCGTAAGCAAAATTGAACTTGGGCCAACCAATGGAATCACCTTAATTCCCCTGCGGTGTGCCGCGGCAACCAGAATGGCTCCGGGGTCAGCAACGGCGGGTACTCCAGCCTCCGACATCAGCCCCATATCGCTGCCATTAAGCAGCGGGGTAAGCATATTCTCTACCTCCTCCGGCTGTGAATGCTCGTTAAGCACAAAAAAGGTTAACTCGTCGATAGGTTTTTCAACCTTTATGCGCGATAAGTACCTACGCGCAGTTCTCAACTCCTCAACCACAAAGAAGGTTAAGTGTCGGGTTATGTCGATAACACGTTGGGGTAAAACGTATTCAGGTTCGCTCTCGCTAATAGGAGTAGGAATTAGATATAGTTTTCCTTTAACATCAGCCATTTTTTCAATCCTTCTGTCTATATTTACTAAAATTTTCACGAAGGTAATGCAAATGTTCCGATATGTAAAGTTTTTGGTTTTGAACCGCAATGCCATTTTGGTTTTTGCCGTTATTGCAGGAATTTTAGTAGGTGAGCATGCAAACACTTTAAAATTTCTGACATTCCCCGCATTAGCGCTGACCATGACATTCTCCATGACAGGCATGAGCCTTGTGCAGCTTAGGAACGAACCTCATGTTTATAAGCCAATGTTTACCGGTGTCCTCTTAAATTACGTAATATTTTCGGCTGTTATGCTACCATTGGCATACTGGTTGATGCCCACCAAAGATCTTTTCTATGGGTTTGTGATAATAGCAGCCACACCACCTGGGGTTGCCGTAATTCCTTTCTCCTTTATCTTACGTGGCAATGTGGTTTTTGCGATCATATCGGTTACCGGTGCATTTTTGGGCTCCATAATACTTGCCCCAGTAATGGTGAAACTATTTGCAGCCTCATCGGGCATTAATCCTATCGATTTGCTATGGCTAATGCTACAACTTGTTGTTGCACCACTAATTGTTTCGCGCTTTCTGCTTTGGAAACCCATTAAACCTTTTATTGAAAAGGTTAGGGGTAAAGTTGTGGATTGGGGATTTGCATTGCTAATTTTTGTAGCGGTGGGCTTAAACAGGCAGGTTTTCTTTTCTTCACCTACGCTACTATTAAGCATCGCTGGAATTTTGGTTGTTACCATTTTTGGGCTTGGACACATTACCAACGTTGTGGCACGATACCTGAAAATTCCTCAGGATAAACGAATCCCAATGGTAATGATTGTGGCAATAAAAAGTTCAGGTTTTTCAGTTTTCACAGCGCTATCGCTTTTTGGGAAGGAAGCCGCTATTCCTTCGGCCGTTATGGCCGTTATTGTTTTGCTCTATTTAATATTTTTGTCAATCAAATCAAAAGCATTGTAGGTGAAAATTACTTTTCTTGGAACAGGAACATCGCAGGGAATGCCGGTTATTGCATGCCCCTGTCCAATTTGCCAATCAACCGACCCCCGCGACTGGCGACTAAGAACCTCGGCACTAATTGAGCATCAAGGTATTAACATTGTGATTGATGCCGGGCCCGATTTCCGGCAGCAAATGCTCCGAGCCAAGGTTAAAACATTACACGCCATTCTGCTTACCCACGAACATCGCGACCACATCTCAGGTCTGGACGATGTTAGGGCTTACAATTGGCTCCAGAAAAGGCCTATGGATATTTGGGGTGAGGATAGAGTGCTAACCGAACTGAAAAGGGAATACAGCTATGTTTTTGCCGAACATAAATACCCGGGAATACCTGAATTTGAACTACATAGTATCGATGGTCAAGCGTTCGATGTGATGGGGATTACCATTACCCCCATAAGGGTTTATCATTATAAACTGCCTATTTACGGGTTCAGGATTGGCGATTTAACTTACATTACCGATGCCAACTTTATCCCCGAAGAAGAAAAAGAAAAAATCATTGGCACAAAGTATTTGGTGATAAATGCCCTTAGGATGCAAAAACACATCTCGCACTTTTCGCTGCCCGAAGCACTCGAGTTGATATCGCAGCTAAGTCCTCGCAAGGCTTTTATTACTCACATTGGCCACCAAATGGGCTTTCACAACGATATTTCCAAATCGTTACCCGAAAATGTATGCCTTGCCTACGATGGACTTGAGTTAGAATTTTAATCGGCTTTTTCGACCTTTATTAGCGCAATAAAGGTAAGAGTAGATAGGATAACGAATATCACTCCTGCTGAAGTTAGGGCAAGCGTTAAACTCCACCTATCAGTAAGCCAGCCGAAAAAAGGCCCCCAAATAGAGAATATAATCCGAATAATAAAATTTCTCACCGACAGAATCGTAGCCCTCATAGGGGCTGGTGCAATTCTATTAATGCTATCCTTAAGTATGGGCGTAGCAACGCCTCGCGCCAGGTAGAACAGCACTATAAAAGGCATAGCCCAGTAATACCTTATTAACCCCGATGCCACAAAACCCATCGATAGGAAAAGAATTAGCAATATAATGGTTCTAATCCGGCCCAATTGAAGTTCAACCCTATAGGCAAACATGGCCGCAATTCCCACCAGCAGGTTTAGGGCAGTCCAAATAGCACCGTAGATTTCAACGGGCGTTTCAGCCCGGATTAGCCACGGTTGAACAAACCATGCCATGGTTAAGGTTGATGCCCCCACCACCGACGAAAGCAGTATGTTCCAGCGCAAGCGCAAATCCTTAATTAGAGCAAACCTTACTACATCAACTATTTGCTTCCAGCCCAACTCCAATCGGTTATGTTCGGTTTTGGGTTCAATAAGGGTAATGGCAGCCGGCACGGCAGCAAGGGCAACAAGGGTTTGCCCGTAATATGGGTAACGTATGCTTACCGCCGCAAGTAACCCTCCAAGTATTCCCGCAGAAGCCTCGGCAAAGTTTCCCGCCGATGTCATTCGGCCTTCATGCTTTATATACCTCTCTTGCTGCTTTGCGTCAACAAGGCTATCGTAAAGCAGCGCTGAATCGGCACCGGAAATCATGCTTTGCCCAAACCCAAGCACAACCTCGGCTGCAAAGAATCCCCAAAAACCATACGATAGCGAATAGATGGCGAAGCCAATAAACCCTAAAACCGCACCAATGGCAATGGTGTTTTTTCGCCCAAGCACATCGGCAAAGTAACCCGATGGTATCTCAAGCAAAACAATGGATAGCGAGTAAACGCTTTGAAGAATAAAAACCTGGCTTACACTTAACCCATTTGCCTTGTAAAAAAGAACTACAATGGGCATCACCAGCATGAACCAATGCGAAACCCTAAGAATGTAAAGGCGTATTAGGTTATGGCGCAATACATCTTGACTCATACCCACAAATGTAATTCAACATTGAGTTTCTATTTACTAATCTCGGTTAAAAAGGGCATTCAACTTCAAGAGATGACCTTAATGATTTAGCAATTACTTATTACAGCTATTGCTCTATAGCATTGAATGTAGAAGCCTATTTCACTTCATCTTTTCAGCCCTTCCGCCTTTAATCACCCTCTTTATCCTCGTGAAATCGAACTTGCTTTCGGTGTCGTTTTTTGGAAATACAACAAGGTCGGCGGTGTAGCCTATGGCTATTTTGCCTTTGTGGTTATGAATGGCAAGGGTTTTGGCAGCATTGAATGATGATATCTTACCAATTTCGGGTATAGTAAAACCAGCCTCTAAAAGTAGATTTTGTTCCTGAGCAAAGGCAGAACCATCGAATGGCATATTGCAGCCAATGCGCAATTCAACCCCCTTATCGTGTAGTGTTCTAACATACTCCATCAGGTGTGTAAATCCATACCTTAAGCGTTGCTTAATGGCTTCGGTTGGCTCAATACCACAAGTAGTAAAACCCGAATCGACAAAATGCTTTATCCGGTAAAGCCCTGTGGAAAGCGACGCGTTGTTTGAACCGAGAATTGCAGCAACGGAATCGAGCAACGATGGGCTATTTTCAGCCATGTATGATATTCCCTCAATAGCCAACAGTTCATCGGGTATGTTTTGCTTAATACCATAAACATTAACTATTCTATTTTCCACCATACCGTTTGAGCCTGTAAGCAAAAGCAAAGGGTTTACAATTGATTGTACACCCTCTACATTCTTGGGATAGCTCAACCCATTTTGAATTCCGGTAAGAATCCAAAAGCTACTGCTGCTTGAATTGGCTTCGTCATTACCCTTGTAAACACCCTTAATAAAAAGGCAAGGCGACAGGCTGGGATTAAATGCAGATTTTCCATCTTCAATCAACCGGGCAGCAATAATATCAGTGAGCTTAGGATTTGGCTTCCAGCTCTCGATTTGTGAAACCCATGCCGAATCGGGCTCAGCATCAACCACGGTTGTTACACCGTAGGGTAAGAAATGTTTGGAAACTATGCTGCGGTAAAAGGTTGTAAGGCTCTTGGGATGGGTATCAAAGGCCTTGCCATTCGATTTGAAGAAGCAGGCAATGGAAGTATGGCTGTCGATAAAACCGGGCAAAACGATACCGCCATCGGCATCAACCACCTTGCGGGTGCGAACAGGCTCGCCTGCATCAATAATTCCAACTATGGTATCGCCTTTAACCAGTACAGTTTTCCCTTCAACCAAACCGCTATCGGTAAGTATAATGGCATTCTCCACAATCAAATCGTAACGCTTGGGCTTTTTGCAACCGCTTATACCTACCATAACGGTTAAGGTAAAAACAATTAAAGTAAATCGATTCATAGGGGTTAAGGTTACAGTAACATTATGCGACATTATTTTTCACCTCGTAAATTTAGCAACTAACGGGCAAAGAAAAAAATAAGGGGTTGCAAATTGCAACCCCTTTGGTTTATCTACTTAAGACCCCTGTTCTGTAAAAGCGGTTCAATGGATGGCGCTTTCCCGCGGAATTTGAGATACTGAACCATACCATCGTTGTTACCGCCTTCGGCAAGTATATGCTTACGGAACTTAGCGGCTACATCCCTATTGAAGATATCGCCCGTTTCAACAAAGGCATTATAGGCATCGGAATCGAGCACCTCAGCCCACAGGTAAACGTAGTAGCCCGATGCATAACCACCAACAATGTGGTTAAAGTAAGTAGTTCGGTAACGGGGATAAATCTCAGGGATTAGGTTGATACGGCTCATCGACTGGTTTTCGAACTCAAGCACATCAACCTGCTTGGGTTCAGTAAAGCTATGCCAATCCAAATCGAGAATGGCTGCAGAAATGTACTCAACGGTGGCAAAGCCCTGGTTGAACTTTGAGCTGCGCTGCAGCTTATCAATCAGTTCATCGGGCATAACCTTTCCGGTTTGGTAGTGCTTGGCATAGAACTTAAGCACCTCGGGTTGACCAGCCCAATGCTCCATGATCTGCGAAGGTAGTTCAACCATATCGCGCGGCACACTTCCGGCAATCCTATCGTAAGGGCCATCGGTAAACAGGCCATGAAGCGCATGCCCAAACTCGTGGAAAAGGGTTTCAACCTCATCCCAGGTTAGCAAGGCTGGTGTGGTTTCGGTGGGACGGGTAAAGTTTGTAACAATGTTTACAATAGGGGTTATCTTTTTGCCATTCTCATAGGTTTGCTGGCGGAAACGTCCGCACCATGCACCAACACGTTTACCGGGGCGTGGGTGGTAGTCGAGATAAAGCAATCCCACATGATTACCCTTTTCATCCTTAACCTCAAAAGCCTCAACTTCCGGGTGGTAAACAGGCAAATCGGTTCGTTTGGTAAAGGTTATGCCGTAAAGCTTGTTGGCTACATGGAACATGCCATCGCGCACATTTTCGAGTTTAAAGTAGGGCTTCAGCTCAGCCTCATCAAGGTCGTACTTCTCCTTTTTGAGTTTCTCGGCATAGTACCACCAATCCCACGGGGCCAACTTGAAGTTACCTCCCTCGCGGTCGATTATGGCCTGCATGGCATCCCTATCGCGAATGGCAGCCTTAAGGGCTGGTGTCATCACCTCGTTTAAAAAGCTGTAAACGGCATCGGGGGTTTTAGCCATGTTGTTGCTAATGACATAGTGATTGAAAGTCTCGTACCCCAAGAGCTTGGCCTTTTGTGCTCGTAGGTTAGCTATTTCGAGCAGGATGGCCTTATTGTCGAACTTGTCGTTATTGTTGCAACGCATCACATAGCCCATGTAAAGTTTTTCCCTTAGCTCACGCTTTTTGGAGTACTGAAGGAACGGAATCATGCTGGGCTTTTGCAGGGTAAATACCCATTTGCCCTCGTGCCCAAACTGTTTGGCTGTAATGGCAGCAGCATCAATAATGTCCTGTGAAAGCCCTTCTAAATCTTCGGGTTTATCGATTACCAGTATGAAATTCTTGTTGGTTTCGTCGAGTAAATTCTCCCCGAACTTCAATCCTAACTGCGAAAGTTTTTGGTTAATCTCGCGAAGTTTAGCCTTATCATCGTCGTTCAGGTTGGCTCCGTTACGAACAAAATCGTCGTAATACTTTTCAACGGTTCGTAGCTGAAGGCTATCGAGTTTTAAATTTTTACGATTATCGTAAACAGCCTTTATCCTTTTAAAAAGTTTATCGTTCAGGCTGATGTTATCGCGATGAGCAGTAACCTTAGGTGCAACCTCCCGGGCAATTGCCTGCATCTCGGGCGAAGTTTCGGCACTGTTTAGGCTATAGAAAACCGTGCTAACCTTTGTTAGCAGCTTACCCGATTTATCGAGTGCAAGGATGGTGTTTTTAAAGTTGGGCTGCTGCGGATTGTTGACAATAGCATCAATCTCCTTTTGCTGTTCCTCAATTCCCTTTTCAAAGGCTGGTACATAATGTTCCAGCTTAATCTCGTTAAAGGGTGGAACCTTAAACGGAGTTTTATACTCGGTAAAAAAAGGGTTTTCGGTTTTAACCAAAGCAAACCCGCATACTATTGCTGCTAATGGCATAAGTAAGAGTATTTTTCTCATAGTTATTGGTTTTGGTTCAATAACCTTTTGATGCCTTAGGAAAGGGAAGGTTTAATGAAAGGATAAAGGTTCAAGGTTCAAGGTTCAAAGATTAAAGTTTAAAGTTTGATGGTCTAACCAGTTTCTGCTACTCACTTTCCTTCTATCTTTCTACTCCGTCATCATATTAGGTTTATTCCGAATCATTCCTAGCCATTCGGAATCTTTCCGAGCTATTCCGATTCATTCCGAGTAATTCCGAGTAATTCCGAATCATTCAGAATCTTTACTGCCTAACGGCCAATAATTAAAGGCTATCCTGCTACTTCTTCAAGTAATCAGAAAAAACCTTTTCGAACTTTTCCAGTTTGGGTGTTATTACCATCCGGCAGTAGGCTTGATTCTTATTACCCTCGTAGTAGTTTTGGTGGTAGTTCTCGGCTTTGTAAAAGTTTTTGTAGGGCTCTATGGCCGTAACAATTGGGCTACTCCATATCCCGGCAGCATCGAGCTGGTTTTTAATTTCAATGGCGGTAGCTTTCTGCTCCTCGGTATGGTAGAAAATTACTGAACGATACTGCGTTCCAATGTCGGCCCCCTGTCGGTTCAAGGTGGTTGGGTCATGCGTTTTAAAGTAGATTTCAAGAATTTGGGCAAACGGAATGATATCGGGATTAAAGGTAACCTGAACCACCTCGGCATGACCAGTACTGCCCGTGCAAACCTCTTGGTAGGAAGGGTTAACCACATGGCCACCGGAATAACCCGATTCGACCTTAACAACCCCATTTACTCTACTAAAAATTGCCTCAACACACCAGAAGCAACCGGCTCCCAAAGTTACCGTTTCGGTTTTAGCATTCATAGTTTCAACAGTTTTTTGTGCTTTACAGCCTAACATTATGGTTAAGGCTAAAGTTCCAAGGATTAAAAAATAAGTTATTGTTTTCATTGCAAAGTCAATTTAAATATTGACCAAGATATTAACCAATTTGGCAGGTTGTTGTTCAACATCACAAAAAAAATTGCAGAAAAGTACCTTATGTTAATTAACCAGCTATTTAAAAGAAAAAAGCCGGATAAATTCCGGCCATGTACTAATTAGCATATGTTTTAGTTAAACCTATATGAGAATTTAACCAAGAAAATATTGTGGGGGTGCGAATCCCAAAGGTTATCAACATCATCGCCAATAGAATTGCTGTAAACCGATTCGTAGTTCTCTTTGCCATGTGTCCAAACAAAGTAAACCGTTGAACCGGGGCGGTACTCCCATCGAACTATCAGATTCGACTGAAGGTTAAGGTAGTTGAAATCACGGTTCGAAAACGAGTAATCGTTAGTACCATCGGTGTTTTCATCAACTAAATACTCCTCATTATTGGAATCGTAAGCAATTTGGGAACTGGTAAATTGCGAATACCTGTCGGAATACTTATGAGCTCTGGGGTTGGTAATATACTTAAAATCAGAATACTTTCCACTTGTAAAGTAAGGCCTGCCGTAATACTGAACCGACAAATCGGGGTTGATACTATACTCAACCCTTAACGACATAACCCAGGTATTGCGATCCAGTGTGCCCCTTACGTATCGTGTATCGTTCAACGTGTTAACATTGGTCACATAGGCAAGCTCGCTTTTACTTTTGGAATACGAAGGGCTAATCCTAACCAGTAAACTTTTTAGCGGTTTGTAGGTAATTGAAAATGAATAGTTACTGCTTTTTGAGCTGTTGTAATTACCTAAGTAAGCGCTGTTGCTTACACCAAAAATCAAATTCTTTCGCCCATCGGAATTAAGGCTTAACCAGTAATTGATACCCCCAGGTAATTTTATTGCCGGACCACCTCTTAGTTCAGATGCGCTTAGGTTTTCACCGTTCCAGTTTACGCCACCACCAATAAACCAGTAATTGGGCAGTTGAAGGTTCAAATTGATGTTGCCGCCTTTATAGGTCGATTCGCCACCAAAATTCCATCCTGTCCACTGGTTAATGTTAACGTTAAACCATCGGTACAATTTTGTAGGCTCCCAGTAACGAACACCAACCCATACCACCTGAAAGATATCGTCAACATTCTGGACAAACCCAATATCATTTATCTCTAACTGCGGTGAACGCCAGGCAACAGCAGCCATGTATCGCAAATGGCCCTCGCCCGACTTGCCAAACTGTAATAATCCTCCTGTACCTGAAAGGGATGTTCTTGATGAGTCTAACTTTACATGTTTAATATCGGGGCGTTGGAAGTATCGGGCAGAACTGGTTTGTGTTCCAAGTATTGCCTCCTTAGAGCCATTTACATGGCTGCCAAATAGCTTTGCTGCCAGCATATACTTTTTATTTGCCCACATGTGAACCAAATCCACACCTCCTGAAAAAGCATTACGGTGGTACTCATCCTTTAAAATGCCAGTTAGGGAGCGGTTGGTAGAAGTAACCATTCCCGACACTATTGTATTTCCGGAATTGTATTCCTGCTTTGCTGTTGCAACGGTATAGTTTGTAAGGGGCTCAACCATTTGATGATAGCGGTAACCAACCGAATCGATGTTAGCGTAGGCATTACCTGTTACGCTTTCAAGTAAACCCACCGATAGCCCATTACTCGACCTACCTGTAAGTTTGGCTGCGCCAAGAATGGTTGTATTGGAAGGCACCCGGGCGTACTCATTATCATCCAGGTCAGGATAGCGCTGTGGCGCCCTTCCAATTCTTCGCGAGTAGAATAGGTTATTCGAAGCAAGATCGCCATCGCCAAACATTAAAGGGAAGCTAAGCAGGTTACCTCCTTCGATAAAGAAAGGGCGTTTCTCCTCAAAGTAAGTTTCAAATTCGGTAAGATTGATCATGGCAGGGTCGGCCTCAACCTGGCCAAAATCGGGATTTACAGTAAGATCAAGGGTAAAGTTATTGGTTAAGCCAATTTTGGCATCAACACCAGCGTTCAGACCATTACGCCGCCCGGTCATAAAGGGATTTCCCTCCTCGGGCTTAAAACTTTCGGTCTTAGTAACCACGTAGGGTGCAACCTCAATCTGGCGTTTTGGGGTTAACCCCTTCAGCCCATGCAATTCGCCAAACAAGTGGACAAAGCCCGGTGCATCCTTTGGCACATGCTGCCAAAAATCGGTTTCCTGATTCCGATGCAAGTATCGTCCCACCTGAATACCCCAGGTTTGCTCATCGGCAGCTGAGAACCTAAGCTGGTTAAGGGGAATTTTCATCTCGGCTGTCCACCCATTGCGGTTTCGGCTTGTCTTGGCCCACCAAATGGGATCCCAGTTGGGGTCTTCCCTATCGCCATTCTCGGTCATTACCATATCCATTTTTGTTCCGGAAACGGTAACCGTAAAGATAAATGCAGTGCGTTTATCAAAGTATGAATCAATTCCCAGGGCAACAAAATCGCCTTCGATATCATCGCGACGGGTAACACGGGAAACAATCTTTTCGGGTTCGGTATCGTGCATGCGGAATGCCGCATATAGATAATCGTTATCGTAGGTTATCATAAACTCGGTTTGCTGCGATGGCTCCGCACCGTTATGGAGTTCGTGTTGCTTAAAGCCTCCACACCAGTTGTTTTTTTGCCAAACCTCATCGTCCAACACACCATCAATCACCGGTGAATGTGGATTAACCTGCACTGCCGTGCATGATTTTTTTTCAACATCTTGAGCGACAATAGGATTCGAAATGAAAGTAAACATTGCTGCAAACAGCATTGAGCATGCGGTAAAGTTTAGGTTCATAATTTTGAAAGTTTTTTTTAGGTAATGACGTATTTAAGACGCTTAATGCTGCTCATTGATTACTCCAAAAGTGTTAATGATTGCTAAAAGTGTAAGCATTAGGGTTTTGCAATAGAACTCCGTTGAGTATAGTTGATAGTTGTCCGTGAACATAAATAGAGCACAAATGGTACTATTACACTGTGTTACTCTGTGCAAACCCAGTGCAACTCTGTGACACTAATCTTACTGATAGTTGACAGATGATAGAATAAAACAGGAGTCAGAAACCTGAATAAAAGCCTAAATACCAAAACGTTTAGCGATTTACGGCTAACGGTTCACGAACCTTTACTAATTTTTGCACGTCACTAATTACCTCCGCCCAAAAACGCATCCCTGCCGGGATATCCATACTTTGACTTGGCTATTTCGGGCGGAAAAACAAAGTACTTAATTTTTCCTGTTGTACATAGGATACCCGTGCCGTCAAAGAGTTCAACATGAACAGTCGCCAATCGTTTCTCGCGGTTCTCAATTCTACCCCTCACAATCACCTCCCCCTTTTCAATCAGCATTGGTTTAGAATAAAAAATCTCCATGCTATGGGTTACACCCGCGGTACCCTCCAAAATGTATATGCACCAGCTGGCCACCTCGTCCATTAAGGTCGATTGTATCCCCCCGTGCAACACCCCATGATAGCCCTGATAGTTAGCTTGCGGAACCCATCGGGTTTCAACGGTTTGGTTTAACTCATCGTACCAAAAGCTAAGCCTTAAACCTATGGGGTTTTTGCTCGAACAGCAAAAACAACCGTGTTCCGGAAAACGTTCGTAAGGATTATTTACTTTAACCATATCAGCTAAAATGAATACTTCGGCAATTTTAAAACTATTTTAATAAACTAATGCCTAAAACATATGTTTATTTTAAACAGATTTTAATAATTTTGAAA
>LUYY01000143.1 GCA_001603415.1 Bacteroidales bacterium Bact_07
CGGGGAAATGTTTCTATACAGGTAAAGAGGGTGCCCGCAAGGCTATCTTTGCTAAAGCATATTAAAAAATACAAAAACTGATTAGAAACTAATTAGGAGGAAGAGTGTTGAGTACAAATAATCAACGAGAAACACTTGCTAGTCGTTTAGGTTTTATATTTTTATCTGCCGGTTGTGCAATAGGGCTTGGCAACGCATGGCGCTTCCCTTATATAGTAGGAAAATATGGTGGAGCTGCATTTGTATTAATTTATCTATTTTTCCTTGTTTTTCTTTGTGCTCCCATTATGGTCATGGAATTTGCAGTAGGAAGAGCATCACAAAGAAGCGTGGCTACATCTTTTAAAACGTTAAAACCAACAGATAAAAAATGGTCTGTTTTTGGTTACGCGGCTTTGGCCGGCAACTATATTTTGATGATGTTCTACACCACGGTAAGTGGTTGGATATTCGCATATCTTTGGTATAGCATTGTGGGAAAACTAAGCGTTCTGCCGCAGGAAGAAACAGCGGCATTCTTCACGGCAATGCTTGCAAATCCGGGTACGCTGGTTTTTTGGATGTTCGTAGTTGTCCTGTTGGGCATTCTAATTTGCATAATCGGACTTCGCAACGGAGTGGAACGTATAACAAAGATCATGATGGTAGGCCTTATCACTAGTATGCTGCTTTTGGCAATTCGTTCTATGACACTCCCCGGTGCAAGTGCAGGACTTGAATTCTACCTTAAACCGAATCTTGGCAAACTTACGGAGCATGGACTGTGGACAAGCGTATACGCCGCACTTGGTCAATCTTTCTTCACTTTGAGTTTGGGAATAGGCAGTATGGCTATTTTCGGAAGCTATATTGGCAAAGAGCGTTCTTTGACAGGTGAGACCATATGGGTAGTCACTCTCGATACATTCGTAGCATTTGTTGCGGGCTTGGTGATATTTCCTGCCTGTTTCGCCTACGGTGTCGACGTAGGGTCAGGTCCTGGATTAATATTTATTCTGCTTCCCAACATGTTTAACAACATGCCGTACGGCCAGCTTTGGTGTTCACTGTTTTTCCTGTTTATGGGATTCGCAGTTCTATCCACTGTAGTAGCCGTATTCGAGCATATAATTGCCAACTCAATGGATATTTTTGGTTGGAGCCGCACGAAGGCAAGCATAGTTGGCTTCTTCACACTTTTTGCGCTTTCTCTTCCCTGTGCCTTAGGATTCAATGTCTGGTCCTCTTTTGCACCTCTTGGAGCAGGTACGTCGGTTTTGGATTTGGAAGATTTCATAGTAAGCAACAATATTTTGCCACTCGGTTCTTTGGCCTATCTGATATTCTGTACTACGAGATATGGATGGGGCTGGGATAATTTTATTGCGGAAGCGGATGCCGGTATAGGAATGAAATTTCCAAAGTTTTTAAGATACTATCTCGTCTACTGTGTGCCTCTGATATTTATAGTTATCTTTGTCTATAATTATGCAGAAAAGTTTTTTAAATAATAAAATACTTATATAAATAAAAACCCGGGTGTTAATAAAATCCCGGGTTTTTATAATTTTATTTGCCTACACAAAAATCTCCGAAAATCCGTTCTACCAAGTCTTCGGTGGGATCAATCCCAATCACCTGAGCTAAAGAAGATCTGGCATCAGCTATGCATGTAAGAGCTATGTCATCTCCAATTCCTGAAGTAAGGGCATTTTTCGTTTCGACAAGGGAGAAGATGGTCGCAGTTATCCCGGACAGCTGTCTGGATGTTACGGAATAACTTCCTTTGAAAGAACTGAACTTTGCAAAATCTTCGACAATCAATCCCTTTAAGTTCTCTATTCCCTCGGAGCTCAGAGCGGAAATTGAAATAACCTTACTTTTTGACGTTATATCATCCAACAGCTCTTTATTGTCGTATGGCATCAGATCACTTTTATTCAGGGCAATTACATGATTTTTCTCTTTGATTAAATCCCAAAGAACCCTATCTTCTTCCGTAAACTCTTCTGATGAATCCAACACCCATATAATTATATCCGCTTCTTCTATGGAGTTTTTCGAGCGCTCAACTCCAATAGACTCAACCTGATCTTCAGTTGCTCGAATTCCGGCTGTGTCGATAAAGTGTATAGGTATCCCTCGGTAAATAACTGTCTCTTCAATGCTGTCTCGTGTAGTGCCTGGTATCGGTGTGACTATTGCTCGCTGTTTTTGCAGCAGAGCATTTAAAAGCGAAGATTTCCCGACATTAGGTTTCCCAATTATCGCAGCTTTTATTCCCTCTCTGAGAACCAATCCGCTACGACAGTTTTCTTCAAGCTCTCGTGCGGTCTCAATCAACCTGTTGAGTGAAGAGAGCGTTTCGTCAAGAGATATCATGCCAGTATCTTCTTCAGGAAAGTCTAAGTCGACTTCCAATATAGCCGCAAGCTCCGTTATTTTTTCAAAGAAAATTCTGATTTTATTTGAAAATTCTCCCTGGAGTGTCCTGTTTGCAGCCAGAAGAGCTTCGTCGCTCTGAGCTTTTATCACGCTCAGCACCGATTCTGCTTGTGAAAGGTCAATTCGTTTATTTGTATAAGCGCGCCTCGTATATTCACCAGGCAGAGCTATTCTTGCTCCAAAGGAGCAGAGCTCCTCTATGCATTTTTGAGCCGGAATCGTCCCACCGTGGCAATATATCTCGACACTTTCTTCTCCTGTGTAGCTTTTGCCCTCTTCAAATCTAACAGCCAATACTTCATCAAAAGGCATATTTTCGGAACCAATGAGCTTCCCCAGTGTTAAATAGCGTGGGGGAGACTGAGCAAGAGGACATTTTGAGCGGAAAATATGATCTGCCAATTCAGTAGAGCCCTTCCCGGACAGCCTTACTATAGCTATTCCCGACTCTCCCCACGCAGAAGCAAGAGCCACTATTATGTCATCCATTTTTCAGTTCCTCCTTGTTTGACAACAACATTTTACGTTTCAATTTTATCAGCATAAGTTTAAATTTTGAAAAGTTTTATCGTTTCCTTGCTTTCCGCTTTTCCCACATAGCTGCCTATAATAAATAAAAAAGCTGCTATTAAGAGAGTTG
>LUYY01000144.1 GCA_001603415.1 Bacteroidales bacterium Bact_07
GGAGATTCTAGATCGTTACAGCTATTCGGGTCCCGATAGCCTAATCCCAATTCTTCAGGATATTCAAAACGAAATGGGTTGCCTAAACGAGGAGGCTATTGTTTTAGTTGGCCGTAAACTAAACTTGCCTACTTCAAAAATATATGGTTTAGCCACATTCTACAATCAATTTAAGTTTGAGAGCAAGGGGAAAAATCATATTTGCCTTTGCAATGGTACATCATGCAGGTTAAAGGGGGCAAAATGGAATATGGTTTACCTGGAGGAAAACCTGAAGCTGAAGAACGGACAAACCACCCGTAACGGACAGTTTAGCCTTGAGGTGGTTACCTGCATGGGTGCTTGTGAGCATGGTCCGGTTATATCCATTAACGATGAGTACTACCGTGGAGTTGATCCGGAAAAACTTAAAACAATACTTAACGACTTAACCCAGGAGTAACCATGGCTCGGTGCGACTCAAAATCGGAATTAACCTTTTTAAAAGATGAGGTAATCTCCCATCTTCACGATGAATCGTGGACTGCTGAGGTAAATGCAAAACTTAGTTCCATTAGGCACGAACGGGTTAGGCAACCGGTGATATTTATTGGCATTACAACCTCGTCGATTGTTGCAGGGGCTTTAAAGACCAAAGCAGCAATAGAGCAATATTTAGATGATTATGCCATTGATGCCGATGTTATATGTGTTGGAAGCCATGGTTTATGTTCCCGTGAACCGATTGTTGAGATTCAGTTACCCGGTAGAACTCGAGTTGCTTTTACCAACGTAACTGATGATAGGGTAAACTCAATACTCGATGGAGCACTAAACGGTTTTATTCAGCCCGAGAACGCTCTATTCCAGTATCATTCCGATATTCATGAACCCTGGCATGGCATACCCTTTAGGCATGAACTGCCATTTTTTAAGAAACAAAACAGGGTTTTGCTTAAGAATGCAGGCATCATTTGCCCCGATAGCATTGCCGAGTATGTTGCCCATGGAGGATATAGGGCATTGGCCAAATCGTTTCGAAAGTACACCTGCGACGATATTTGCCGTATTGTTGAGGAAAGCGGCTTACGCGGTAGGGGCGGTGGATCATACCCTACGGGTATTAAATGGCGGAAAGCATTGCAGGTAGCCACCAACGAACGCTACTTGATTTGTAATGCCGACGAGAGCGACCCGGGTGGCTTTATGGATAGGTTGCTCATTGAGAGCGATCCCCATAGAGTTATCGAGGGCATTATTTTAAGTTCCTATGCCATTTCGGCCAACAAGGCCATTGTTTACATCCGCGATAGGTATAAAATGGCCATTAAACGCATTCAAAATGCAATTGAACAGGCCTACGAGGTTGGCTTGCTGGGGTACGATATCATGGGTAGTGGTTACTCGCTCGATATTGAGGTCCGGAAAGGCCCGGGTGCTTATGTTTGTGGCGAGGAAACAGCTCTGATTAAAAGCCTTGAGGGGAAACGGGGCATGCCAAGCATCAAGCCACCATACCCTTCTGAAATAGGGCTAAATGGCAAACCCACAATCATTAATAATGTTGAGACATTAGCCAATATTCCTGAAATTATAAACAATGGCTCCCAATGGTTTGCTTCTTTAGGAACCGAGAACTCAAAAGGAACAAAGATTTTCTCAATTAACGGTCAGGCTGCTCAAACCTGTTTGGTAGAGATTAGTTTTGGGACACCTCTTGCCGTTTTGCTTGAACTTGCTGGCGGTGTCAAAGATGGAAGGACATTCAAAGCTTTGCATTTGGGAGGTCCTTCGGGAGTGAGTATTACAGCCGACGAACTTGATGCACCTATCGATTTTGATGAACTTCCACAAAGAGGTATAATAGTTGGTTCAGGTGGCGTTCAAGTACTCGACGATACGGTTTGCATGGTCGATTTGGTAAAGTATTTCATGCATTTCATTCGCAATGAGAGTTGCGGTAAGTGCATTCCCTGTCGTGAGGGTTCAAACCGCATGTATCAAATTCTCGATAATATCTCTAAACGCCCTATTAGCAAAGAAGGACATAATACCCTGGAGAGGTTTAAGGGCGTGATTCAGCTTGAGACACTAGCTGAGGTAATGCGCGATACATCGCTTTGTGGCTTAGGCCAAACTGCCCCCAAGCCAATCCTCAAAGCCTTGAAATCGTTCCGGGAAGAATTTGAAGAGCACATCTTCGACCGTAAGTGTCGGGCTAGCGTTTGTCGCGATTTACGAACTTTTTATATCGATATCGATAAATGCACAGGCTGTACTGCTTGTGCCAAGAAATGTCCAACACAGGCCATATACGGAACACCGCGTTCGCCCTACTTTATTGTTGAAGAGCGTTGCATAGGCTGTGGAATATGTCAGGAAACCTGCAAGTTTGGAGCTGTTTTCTTCAAGTAAAGCTAAGCCGCTATGAACATTAACATCGAAGTAAATAATAGAACATTACAGGCGCACAAAGGCGAGACCATTCTTGAAGCCTTAAACCGTAACGGTATCAGAGTGCCAACCCTTTGCAATATGGCCGATTTGACACCATCTGGTGCTTGCCGACTTTGTGTTGTTGAGGTTGATGGTCGCGATAACCTTGTTACTTCATGCTCACAAATGGTGGAGGAGGGTATGCGTATAAATACGCACTCGCCCCGTGTGGTGAGGGCCCGCAAAACTTTAGTCGAACTTCTGCTTGCAAATCACCCCGATGATTGCCTTTACTGTGAACGGAATGGTTCGTGCGAGTTACAGGATTTGGCTGCCGAATTGCATATCCGTGAACGGAAGGTTTTGCATAAATCGTTTACTCAAAAGCTCGACCTGTCGAGCCCAAGCATTGTTCGCGATCCTGCAAAGTGTATTCTTTGTGGTAGGTGCATTAGAATATGCGACGAGGTTCAATCAGTATCGACCTTTGAGTTTGTTAACCGAGGCTGCAACATGTATGTGGGAACCACCATGTCGCGCGACTTGAACTTCTCCAACTGTATAGGCTGTGGTCAGTGTGTGTTGGTTTGCCCCACCGGTGCCTTGCACGAGCGGCAAAATGTTGCCGAGGTTATGGATGCGCTTAGCAATCCGGAAATAATTCCTATTGTACAAATAGCCCCATCGATATCTGTTTCAGTGGCAACGGAGTTTGGTCTTAAACCCAGTAAGGATGTTAATGGTCTACTTTACACTTCACTCCGCAAAATTGGGTTTAAGTATGTGTTTGATACAGCTGTAGCTGCCGATATTGCTACAAGCGAAATGGCATCGGAGTTGATTGCCCGCAAGGAAAGTGGCAATAATTTGCCCATGTTTTCGTCGTGTTGCCCTGCTTGGGTCAAGTTTGTGGAGCAATGGTATCCCAACTACATTCCGGCACTTAGTGCCGTTAAATCGCCCCAGCAAGTAATGGGTTCATTAATCAGAAACTACTTTGCTTCGGCTAACGGAATTAACCCTTCAAAAATCTTTTCCGTTTCGGTAATGCCATGTTTAGCCAAGAAGTTTGAGGCTCAACGTGAGGAAATGACCACTCGCGGCCTTTCCGATGTCGATTCTGTAATTTCTACCCGTGAACTGGTAAGGTTGATAAAGCTTTACGGTGTCGATATTCAAGGCGTTGAACCGCAACATGCCGATAAACCTTTCAATATTCGTAGTTCTGCAGGTAAACTTTTTGGGATATCGGGTGGTTCGGCCGAGGCTCTGGCACGTATGGTTTACTTTAAATTAACATCAAAGGAAATTAATGACAGTAAAATAAACGAAATAAAAATCGTTTCTGGAGTAAAGGCATACTCTTTTAATGCTGCCGGGAAAACTTTCACTTTCGCGGTTGTAAATGGTCTGAAAAATATACACTCAATACTACCGGTTTTGGTTAGTGGCGAAGTGAAATTGGATTACATAGAGGTTATGGCTTGTACCGGCGGTTGTGTAAACGGCGGTGGCCAGCCCTATGTTGATGACGATAAATTTGTTAAGTTGAGGGCTAAAACTATTGCTGAAATTGATGAGGCCGAGGGCATTAAGTGTGCTGCCCGTAACCCTGTGGTTCAAGCCATTTACGACGATTTTTTAGGAGAAACTGGCGGCGAAAAATCGAAAAAGTTTTTGTACACCCGATATTCAAAAAGGGAGGTTTTACTATAATGTTGAAATAATTCAACCGGACCATGGCGACAAATCGGGAGAAAAGGAAATTGGTTTACACCATAAAGGAACTTTGTAGAGTATGCTATACCTGCGTTAGGGAGTGTCCGGCAAAGGCAATTAAGATTGTTAACGGTCAGGCCGATGTCATTTCCGAAAGATGTATTGGTTGCGGTAACTGTGTTAAGGTTTGCAGCCAGGATGCAAAGGTGTTTCTGCTTACCCGAAACGAGGTAAAAAGCATGTTACAAAGCGGTGAACAGGTTGCTGCACTGGTGGCCCCCAGTTTCCCTGCTGAGTTTACTGAGATTGACGATTACCGCCAATTTGTTGGCATGCTTAGGGCTTTGGGGTTTAGCCATGTTTTTGAGGTTGCTTTTGGTGCCGATTTGGTGGCTAACCGCTACAAATCGTTGCTCGAGGATAGGTCTGGAAAAGGTTATATATCCAGCGATTGTCCGGCAATTGTTACTTATATCCGATACTATCACCCCGAAATGGTCGAAAATTTAGCGCCGGTGGTATCGCCTATGGTGGCAATAAGCAGGGTTGTTAAGCGTATCGATAGTAGCTTGAAGCAGGTTTTTATTGGACCATGCATTGCCAAAAAGGACGAATCCGATGAGATTGATGAGGCGTTAACATTTAGGGAATTACGTGCCCTTTTTGAACAGGCCAATTTAACCCCCGAAAGTGTTGAACCTTCCGATTTTGACCCGCCACATGCCGGTCGTGGAGCAATTTTCCCTGTCAGCCGAGGATTGATGCAAACCGTGAACATCTTTGACGATTTAATTGAAGGAAATATAACTGTTGCAGAGGGCCGTATTGGTTTTCAGGAAGCCATTAAGGAATGGGAATCGGGTAACTTAAAAGGACAAAACCTCGAGTTACTTTGCTGCGAGGGTTGTATTATGGGGCCTGGTATGACACCGGGAGGAAAGCGCTTTGAGCGCAAAACCTACATCAGCTCCTATGCTCGCAATAAGGTAACACCCAATCAACTTAAAGAATGGGAGGTTGCCATATCACAGTTTTCCGACCTCGATTTATCACGCGATTTTTCACCCGACGATAAACGTATTTCAAAGCCAACCGACGACGAAATCAATAAGGTATTGGCTAAGATGGGCAAGTTTACACCCCGCGACCACCTGAACTGTGGGGCATGTGGTTACGATACCTGCACCGAGCATGCCATTGCCATTGTTGAAGGGCTTGCCGAGGTGGAAATGTGTTTGCCCTACGCCATTGAAGAACTGCACGATTCCATAAACGACCTTGCCATTTCAAACGAGAAATTGGCTAAAATGCAGCAGGCGCTTAAACAGTCGGAAAAACTTGCCCACATGGGGCAGCTATCGGCCGGTATTGCCCATGAACTCAATAATCCTTTGGGTGTTGTCTTGATGTATAGCAATATCCTGCTCGATGAGTGTAAACCCGATGATCCCCTTCGTAAGGATTTGGAGCTGATCTCCTCGCAGGCTGAGCGGTGCAAAAAAATTGTTAGTGGACTGTTAAACTTTGCTCGCAAAAATCAGGTTAAGGTCGAAAAGGTTAATGTGAAAAAATTGGCCGAGGATAGTATTGCCGGCGTTATTATTCCCAAAAATGTTAATACCAGCGTGGTTTGCCGAACTTCGAACCTGATGGCAAGCCTCGATTACGAGCAAATGATGCAGGTGCTCACCAACCTCAACAAAAATGCCATTGAGGCCATGCCCAATGGTGGCGATCTTACTATAGTTATCGATGGCGATGACCATCAGATTTCCATTAGCGTAGTTGATACTGGTGAAGGGATACCTGAGGAGAATATGGATAAGCTGTTTACCCCATTCTTTACTACTAAAGGGATTGGCAAGGGAACCGGATTAGGTTTGGCCACTACCTATGGTATTGTTAAAATGCATAAGGGTAAAATTGAGGTTGAGTCGAACACTGATCCCCAAAAAGGACCTACTGGGACAACATTTAGGATTACCTTGCCCCGCAATACCAATAATGATTTAGGCAACGATGATAATAGTTAATAAAATACAAAAGCCATGGCTAACTC
>LUYY01000145.1 GCA_001603415.1 Bacteroidales bacterium Bact_07
TACCTATCCTAAAAAGAAAGAAGTAACTTAAACTCGCAATCATTTTACTTCCAACCTTTTTTAACAATCTGATTTGCTAAGCATCTAAGAGTTTTCAATAAATTCGAAAAAAATTTGTGTAGCATCTGTCACAAATTTTTAAACTTATTGGCTTGCAAAACGTCTTATGTAAGGTTTTACAAATAACATTGTTAGTATGAAAAAAATTATTCTTCCCATTTTCGGTTTATTAGCATTTACATCATCTCTTTATTCACAGGAGCCATGGACGCTGGAGCGCTGCATAGAGTATGCTTTGGCTAACAATATCCAGGTAAAGTTGCAGGAACTGAATGTAAAAGTGAATGAGGTAAACCTATTGCAATCGAAGATGGAGGCCCTTCCCACGCTTAATATCAATGGGAACCATTCCTATAGTTTTGGTTTGGTAACAAACTATATTACCAATACAAAGGAATCGCTCAAAACCCAGGCAACCAGCTTTTCGATTAGCACAGGTATGCCAATATACAATGGATTTCAGGTAACCAATACCCGTAAACAAAACCAGTTTGACCTTAAGGCATCGGTTGCCGATGTGGAAAAGGTTAAAAACAATATTGCACTTACAATAGCATCGCTATACCTGCAAATCTTATATCAACAGGAATTAGTTGAAATTGCCAGGCGGCAGGTTGAGCTATCGAAAATGCAGCTGGAAAGAACAAAAGTTTTGGTTTCGGCTGGGAGTTTGCCCGAAGGCAACCTTTACGAGGTGGAAGCCCTGGTGGCTTCCGATGAGCTACAGCTTGTAAACGCCCAAAACCAGCTTAACCTTTCGTACCTTAACCTAACGCAGCTGCTCGAGCTGAAATCGCCGGAAGGATTTCAAATAGCAAAGCCAGTAATACCAGCAGTTGACAGCGTTAAGCTGATGAACGAAAATCCTACTCAGATATTTAGCACTGCCGAAGGGATAATGCCACAAATACAAAGCGCAAGGTATAAGCTACAAAGCTCAGAGATTGGGCTAAAGATTGCAAAGGGAGGTCTTCAGCCCCGATTATCGCTTGGCGCAAACTATAACTCTGGGGCACAGTATCGTATTCAGGATAATTACGATTTTACGGGCGATCCCTTTTTTACTCAAATAAAGAATAATGCCAGCAAATCGGTAGGCTTAAGCCTAAGTATTCCCATATTCAATGGTTTAAGTGCACGTAGCAGGGTATCAACAGCACGAATTGGCCTTATGAACGCTCAGCTTGCTTTAGAAAGCGAGCGCAATGCGCTATATAAGGATATTCAGCAAGCCTACGCCGACGCAATTGCTGCCGAAAAGAAACTGCAGGCTTCACTCAAAAGCAAGACAGCCTCGGAGGAATCGTTCCGGTACACCCAGAATAAGTTTAACATTGGGTTGGTTACAGCGCTCGATTTTACAACGGCAAAAAACAAGTTAGCTCAAGCTGAGACCGATTTGTTGCAGGCTAAGTATGAGTTGATTTTCAAAACCAAGATACTTGAGTTCTACAAAGGATTGCCACTTAAGCTGTAATGGTTGATGGCTTAACAAAATAAACGCTAAATTGAAGTAAATAACCTATAAATACTAAACCGATGAAAAAGGGACTTCTTAAATACTTACTTGGAGCAGTAGTTATTCTGATAATTTTTGCAGTTGTGGCCAAGAAAAAGGGTTGGATAGGTAAACCCTTAACCACTCCTGTGTATGTTGAAAAACCTGAATACAGAACAATAACCGAGGCAATTACCGCTAACGGAAAAATCCAACCCGAAGTTGAGGTAAAAATCAGCTCGGAGGTTTCAGGCGAAATTATTGAATTGCCAGTCAAGGAGGGCGATTGGGTGGAAAAGGGGAAATTGCTCTGTAGGATTAAACCCGATACCTACATATCGCTTAAGGAGCGAGCCATTGCTGCCGTTAACTCAGCCAATGCCAGGTTAATACAAGCAAAAGCACAACTTGCCCAATCGGAACTTTCGTTCAAAAGGAGCAAGCAGCTATACGAACAAAAGGCAATCTCCGAGTCAGAGTTTGAAACAGCCCGAACCAACTACGAGGTGGCACAAGCCGAGCTGAAAGCGGCAAACTACAGCGTTGAAAGTGCTCAGGCATCGTTACGAGAAGCCGAGGAAAATCTTCGTAAAACAACCATCTACGCACCCATATCGGGAACTGTTTCAAAGCTAAATGTTGAACTTGGCGAACGCGTGGTTGGAACCATCCAGATGGCTGGCACGGAAATTATGCGAATTGCAAACCTTAACCGCATGGAAGCCCGTGTAAACGTGAACGAAAACGACATTGTTAAGGTAAAGATTGCCGATACCGCCCTTATTGAGGTTGATGCCTACATTGGACGAAAATTTAAAGGCGTTGTTACCCAAATAGCCAATACTGCCAATGTACAAGGCCTTACAGCCGACCAGGTTACCAATTTCGAGGTGCGAATATTTATACTTGAAAGCTCATATAAGGACCTTCTCACCAATACCAAAACCAGTCCATTCCGCCCGGGAATGTCAACTACCGTTGAAATTCTTACAAACACCAAGGAGAACGTGCTAACCATTCCTATCCTTGCCGTTACAACCCGCATTGATACCTTAAAGAAAACTGGCGAGTGGGAAAAGGTTGATGAGAATACCAAACCCGATGAAACCAAATCAACCAAAATAGAGAAGCCGAAGGAGATTGTTTTTATAGCCAAAGGCGATACCGCCCGAATTATTGAGGTTAAAACGGGTATTCAGGATAATCAGTACATTGAAGTTGTTGAAGGCTTAAAGGGCGACGAAGAGGTAATTACAGCACCCTACAGTGCTATATCGCGTAAGCTGAAAGATAAAGCCCTAATCCGAAAGGTAAAAAACAAGGAAGAGCTTTTTAAAACCGAATAGGTAGCATAAAGAATGGCTAAAATACTGTGCATTGAAACCGGAACCACTATTTGTTCGGTAGCCGTAGGCGATGAAAATGGAATACTTGGGGTCAGAGAGATTTCTGACCCCAAGGCACATTCAACCCAACTGCCATTGCTTATTAACGAGGTTCTTGGTGTAGCTGAATTTACTGCAAAGCAGATTGATGCAGTTGCTGTTAGTAAAGGACCTGGTTCATATACAGGTCTTAGAATAGGCGTTTCCATGGCAAAAGGAATTTGTTACACTGCCGGAGTGCCACTTATAGGTGTGGGAAGCTTACAGGCCATGGCTACGGGTTTAATACTATCAAACCCCTATTTACCTGCCGATGCTCTACTTTGTCCTATGATTGATGCTCGACGAATGGAGGTTTACACCGCTCTTTTCAATCGACAGGGCGAACCCATTACTGAAGTAAACGCAGCCATAATTGCCGAAAATTCCTTTTCCGCTTATCTTAAAAATCAGCAAGTTATATTTTTTGGCGATGGTTCGGCCAAGTGTAAGGAGGTGATTAAAGATAGAAATGCTATATTTATCGATAGTTTTCAGCCTTCGGCACGCTTTATGCTGCCTTTGGCATTAAAAGCATACACCAATGATGAATTTGAAGATACAGCCTATTTTGAGCCCTTCTACCTCAAAGATTTTGTGGCAACAACACCAAGGAATAAGATTTTTCCTGAGAGTTAGCGGAATTACGTTAGTATGGTTCATTGTTTTAAATCTCAACCTTTACGCTCAAAATGGGACCAAAGCCTTTGTAGGCGGCGAAAAGTTAAAGTACCAAATTTACTATGGTTTTATAAATGGTGGCGAGGCAGTACTGCAGGTAAATGAACAAATTTTTAATAATAAGCCCGCCTATCACCTATACCTTAATGGCCGAACGGTAGGCATAGCCAATACCCTGTACAATGTAAACGACACCTACGAGAGCTATACCGACCCGGCAACCCATTGGCCCTACTTTTCCATACGAAACATACACGAAGGGCACTACAGGCATTACAGTACTCAAACCTGGGATCACTGGAGCCGACCCGATTCCTCCATTGTAATAAGTTCCAAAACCGGCAAGGTGGTGGTGGTTAAAGGTTGCCAGGATATTCTTTCATCGGTTTACTACCTCAGAAATAAAATGCTAACCATGCCACCCTTAAAACCCGAGCAAACGCTTACCGTTGACACCTACTTTACCGACGAGAAGTATCCGCTCACGGTTAGGTTTAAAGGTTACGAAACCATTAAAACCAAGTTTGGCATGGTTAAGTGCATGAAGTTCATGCCTGTTGTTATAACCGGTAGGGTTTTTAAAACCAAGGACGATATGACCATCTGGTTCACCAGCGACTCAAACTTTATTCCCATCCGTATTAAGTTCGATATTTTTGTTGGCTCTGTTTACTGCGATTTAATTGAGTATAAAGGGTTAGCTAATGAGTTTGCAGCGTTGGAGAAGAAGGATTAAGAAGATATTAAGGTAACCCTACACAATTCCATTTTGA
This sequence comes from Bacteroidales bacterium Bact_07, assembly GCA_001603415.1. Taxonomy (GTDB): domain Bacteria; phylum Bacteroidota; class Bacteroidia; order Bacteroidales; family Tenuifilaceae; genus Tenuifilum. The sequence goes on from LUYY01000145.1 coordinate 4,437, forward strand.
TAGGACATGGTAATATTCTTTTTTTATACAAACTGGTATTAGATAAACGGTTTACAAAATTCTCCAAAAATGAAATGGAATAGGTGATAATTTATGCCCTCGCCTTCGCTCAGCATTACACGGAACCGTTTAATACCCGTATTTAGCAGTGATTATTCCAACAAGTTAAAAAGGCAATGTAATCAGGATGATGCTCCTTTCTTATCAAGAATTTTTTTGTTGATACTTTTTTGCTATATTTGCAACCCATTGTAAAATAGAAATATATGGCAACTACAGCGGATTTCAAGAACGGACTGTTTATTTTATTCAACGGAAAAATTTACACCATTGTTCAATTTCAACATGTAAAACCCGGGAAAGGCGGTGCTTTTGTTCGTACCAAGCTAAAGAGCATAGAAAACGGAAAAGTAATAGAGAACACCTTTAACGCCGGAGTTAAAATAGATGTTGTTAGGGTTGAACGCAGGCCATACCAATTCCTATATAAGGACGAATTGGGATATCACTTCATGCATCAGGAGACCTTTGAACAGGTTTCGATAGATGAGTATATGATTGAAAACCCCGATTTGCTCAAGGAAGGTCAGTACGTTGAAATGATGGTTGAGGCCGAAAAGGAAAACATACTTACCTGCGAGCTTCCACCGTTTGTTGAAATGGAGGTAACCTATACCGAACCTGGCCTTAAGGGCGATACTGCTTCGTCCACTGCGCTTAAACCGGCAACCGTTGAAACCGGGGCTGTTATCAATGTACCCCTCTTTGTGAACATTGGCGATAAAATTAAAATTGATACCCGTACCAGGGAGTACGTTGAAAGGGTTAAGTAATTTTGTTAAATAATAGAGCTTAATCTTGTTTTATTGTTATTTTTGTAGTAACTTATTCCTCTTTAGGAATAAGTTATTTTTTTAAAGGCTAAATCTGAATTATGTCGATTACTGCGTCGCAGAATAGATTAAAGCTGAGTACTTTTAAACTCAATACGCTTCTTGGTATGGCTCAGGCTATAAGCGCTGAGCTGAAAACCGAGGAGTTAATTGACCGTTTTCGGCTTATATTGAACGACGATTTAGGTATCGATAGGATATTGCTTTATAAGATTGAGGAAGGGAAGTGGGAGCTATTGCTCAACAGCAATTGCCCTGACCGGGTGGTTGAAAATATCAATGTGGAGCGCGATTTGCTACCCTTTAATGAGATTACTTTTGTTGGGGTTTCGGACAACCCCATACTGCTTGAGCTCGATGTAATAATCCCTGTTATTCAAAACAATCAGCCTGTGGGCTATGTGCTAATAGGCGATACCAATGAGTATGAGAAGGGGGTTAGCGCTACCATACGCCATTTGAACTTTGTTCAAACCCTTTCCATAATCATCTTTGTTGCCATAGAGAACCTGCGACTATTTCACAAGAGCTTGGAGCAGGAGGCTATGCGAAAAGAGCTTGAGCTTGCCTCGCGCATGCAGTCGATGCTCATTCCTTCGCCTGCCGATATGCCCAAATTCCAAGGTGTTAGCATTGGATCATACTATAGCCCACATTTTGAGGTAGGAGGCGACTACTACGATGTTATTACCCTTAGCCCTAACGATATGGGGTTTTGCATAGCCGATGTTTCCGGCAAGGGTATCTCTGCAGCGCTGCTAATGTCCAATTTTCAAGCTAACCTTAGAGCCCTTTTTACAAAGGATATTAGCTTATCCACTCTAATCGAAAGCCTTAACGAAAGGGTTTTGGCAACCGCCAAAGGCGAAAAATTTATTACCCTTTTTGTGGGACGATACAACAACCAAACCCGAAAGTTGGAGTACATTAATGCTGGACATAACCCACCGTTCATGTTTCTTCGCAGTTCCGGTAAAATAGTCCAGCTCACATCGGGCTGTGTTGGCTTGGGAATGATTGACGATATCCCGGTTATCAACCAAGGCGTGTTAAATATCGATGAGCCAAGCACTCTGCTTTGCTACACCGATGGATTAGTTGAAACCATTGAAGGCGATAGGGTTGTTTACAACACCAAGATTTTGGAAAAAAACTTTTCGCGAAGCCAAACCGTGCAGCAAATAATTAATGCCATTGCTCAGGAGAGGGAATCGGATGCCGATGTTTTTGACGATATCTCAATACTGGGCTTCGATTTTGAGTAGTTATATTCAGTGGCTAAAATAAAAGCAGCATATCCCCAGAAAAGAACCGCCACCTTATCCATATCCAAAAAGTTGTTCATAAAGCCATGTACAAGGTAGGTTATTAAACCCAGCAGTACACCTATGGTGATATTTCTTTCAGTGCTTTTGGGCTTAAGCGTTAGGGCCAGATGAAAGCCTTTGTAGAGTAGTAGCGTTAATATTAGAATAAAGGCCAACGCACCGGGTAAACCCGACTCCGAGAGCAGTCCTAAATATTCGCTATGAGCGTTACCCTTTAATCCAAGATTTGAGCTTTCGCGTGTTTTTAGGTACGATGCCTGGTAAGGAGCGTACTGAAACATATACGTGCCAGGCCCCCATCCCAAAATTGGCTTTTCCTCAAACATTCTGATAGCCGAAGTCCAGCGGTTAAGCCGTTCCACATTCGATTCATCGGTGCGGATGTTGGCTATGGAGCTGATGTGCTTACTGATATCGGCACTCGATGCCGTTTTGTGTTGGTTCAACCAAATTATGATGTCATCCTCATAATGATACACTGAACCAAACAGAATGGCAGCCATTAAAACAACGAATCGGAACCTAATTTTCAGCAGCCAAATTACCCAAATAGCAACAGCTACCATTAGGCTAAGCCATGCAGCCCTGGTGTACGATAGTATTAAAGCAATAAGCAAAACAACTGAAAGTAAAAGGAAAAGGATTTTTGCTTTTGACAATTTAGTTGATAAATAAAAAGCTATGGATACCGGAATAAGCAAAGCCAAAGTGGCAGCATAAGAAGTATGGTCAATGAAATAGGGATTACATGAGCCGTGAGCAACAAACTTATCGAAAAGTCCATTTTGCCACTGCTTGGAAAGGGTGATAAGTATTACAGTAAGTAAACCCAAGGAATATAAAACGATGACCTTTTTAAAGGGTATGGTGTTATTTACAAAGAGTATGAAGGGCAAATAGAATAACACCACGAAGTATAAGATTTTTAGCACCAAGTATTTAAACGAAACCAGAGGAATTGTGCTTGTAACGGTAGAAACTGTGAGCCACCCCACGAAAAAGTAAATGATAAGCAAAACGGGATGCCAGGTAAACCATCGGTTTACTGAATTTTCCGATACCAGCATTAGCAGAGCAATTGGGGTTAGGGCTACCAGCATTAGCTCCGAGGGTAACCACATATCGAACTGGGAAACAGGGATAAATTCGGATAGCTGAATGGATAGTGGACTTAAAACAAGGTATGCCATATAGAATTTTACCGGAAAAAGAATGTAAACCAGCACGAAAAGTAAAAGGGCAGGAATGAGAATAAAAAAATCGCGTTCAGTACCTATCAGAAATGCATTTACCAGAATGAATGCCATGCTGGTAACCACAATCCATTTCTCCTTAGTATGGCTTAATATCGATTTTAAGATATCCATTTACCGGTATGGTAAACTAATGATTTAAGCTGTTTTTTAGTCGCACAAAATATTCCTGAAGCAGAAGTAAGAAAATGGCAAAAATAATAGCCGAAAGGGTTGCAGAAATAACAATTATGCTACGTTTAGGGTAAGCCTTTTTATCCGGGATATCAGCCCTGTCGATGATGAACTGGGTGGGAATTTGCTGTTCTGCTTCAATACGTGCTACCACTATGCTTTTTCGTAACTCGTTAAGCTGAGTTGAAAGATCGGAAATTTCAAAGGTATAGCGTGCATGTTTTGCTCCAAAGCCACCAAGTTTGGTAATTTCTTTATCAAGAATTGAAAGTTGCGATTTATTACCCTTTAAGAGCGCGTCCAGGTATTCCTTATAAAACCTTCCTGCTTGACGTTTAGGATCGATAACCCCATTTGTCATAATAGCAGCAAGGGAATCCTGTAGGATGTTTAATTCTTGTTCAACCAAAACGAATTGCTTTTCCAATGCCTTTAGGGCATTAACGGCCACTTGTGCTTTGATGGAACGCATCAGGCTATCGGAGTAATCGACAACAGTATTGGCAATTAGCGCAGCCCATTGGGGATCGCGATCCATAACCTCAATATTGATGCTTTGGTAACGGGTGCCTTTTACCTTTACGTACTCATCAAATTTTTTGTAGGTTTTAAATTTGCTTCCTGTTGCAACGGAATCGATTTCCCAGTGATGTTGAAGCTTAAGCTTGGAAATCACCTTTTCTTTTAGTGTTCTCGAATTTAAAACCTGGAGGAACTGTTCCATCTCCTCGGTTTCGCCAAAGTTGGTTAACCCTTCCTGTTTGTTTTCGGTTATCAGTTCTTTTGAAACCTGGTTGGCTACAGGAGGAAAAATGGTTGCAGTGGCTTTATATTGATTTTTAATAAAAAGTGATGCTATAATTGAAGCTGCAAAAGCAATTAGGCCAACAACCACTAAAATCTTCCGGCTGTTCCATATGGTACGAGCGATTGAGAGCATCGATTTGTCCATACTGATTTCGGTGTTATCCATAGCTAATGTTTTAGGATGCGAGAGGTTCAAATTTCATGGTTTGCCTAAAGAAAACCAAAGGCTTGCCATAAAACAATGTTGCAAGCCTTCAAAGATTTTCCGAAATATATAACGGAATTAATCAACAGCAAGTATGATACTGTAATTCTTTTTACCTTTTTGTACAAGAATGTATTTGCCGTTAAGCAGGGAATCGGTATTAATGGTGATATCGGCATTATCGATTTTTTGCTTATTGATGCTTAGCCCCCCACCCTGAACCAGTCGACGCAATTCGCCTTTTGAGGCGAATACTTTGGTGAGTTCGGCCGCAAGAACCGAAAAGGGGATTCCCTTGGCAAGTTCCGATTTCTTAACCTCAAAAGTGGGAACACCCTCGAAAACGGAAAGGAAAGTGTCCTCATCCATGCGGTTAAGCATTTCGGTAGTGGCATTGCCAAAAAGCATCTCCGATGCCTCAACGGCTTTGCGGTAATCGTCTTCGGAGTGAACCATAACCGTTACCTCGCGAGCAAGCATTTTTTGGAGTTTGCGCAGGTGTGGTTCTTTTTTATGCTCTACTATTAGGTTATCGATTGTGTTTTTGTCGAGCAAGGTGAATATTTTGATATACCTTTCGGCATCTTCATCGGAGGTGTTGAGCCAGAACTGGTAAAACTTATAGGGGGAGGTAAGTCGGGCATCGAGCCAAACGTTTCCGCTCTCAGTTTTACCAAACTTGGTTCCATCGGCCTTGGTGATAAGAGGGATGGTTAAGGCAAATGCCTCGCCGCCAAGCTTGCGACGAATGAGTTCGGTTCCGGTTGTGATGTTTCCCCACTGGTCGGAGCCGCCCATTTGTAACTTACAGTTCATGTTTTGGTATAGCCAAAGGAAATCGTACCCCTGAACGAGTTGGTAGGAGAATTCGGTAAACGACATGCCCTCTTTCGATTCCTCGCCCAGGCGTTTTTTAACCGAATCCTTCGACATCATGTAGTTAACGGTGATGTGCTTACCCACATCGCGAATAAAACTAAGGAAATCGTAACCTTTCATCCAGTCGTAATTATTAACCAGAACCGCCGAAGTGGGTTTTCCACTATCAAAATCGAGGAATTTTGATAGCTGACGTTTAATACCCTCCAAATTGCGTTGGAGTGTTTCCTCGTCGAGCAGGTTACGTTCCTGCGATTTTCCACTGGGGTCACCAATCATGCCAGTTGCTCCTCCAACAAGGGCTATGGGTTTATGTCCGGCAAGTTGAAAACGCTTTAGAAGCAGGATTTGAGCAAAGCTACCAACATGAAGCGATTCGGCTGTTGGGTCAAAACCAATGTATCCGGCTGTCATTTCCTTTGCAAGTTGCTCTTCGGTTCCGGGCATCATGTCGTGTACCATGCCCCGCCATTTTAGTTCCTCTACAAAATTCACGGCTAACCTGTTTAATGATTAAACAAAAAAGGCCAAACAATTTGGCCTTCAAATATAGTTCATTTAGAGTAAATAGCCGAAAGCTATCAACCTAAAAACCATGCGTTATTTTGATTTTAACCGGTCCGTAATCGATTCGAAATGCAGGTAAGGATAAATACTTGGGGCGAGCTTTGAGAGGGGCTTGTAAAGTATCGTTTTATTTTTGCTCTCCTCGGTATAAAAGTGGAAACGTTGATTGGCTTTCTCAACAAAAACAATGATTACGCTAATTATGAGCGCATACTTAAGTACCCCAAAAACTAACCCAAGAATTTTATTGGCCACACCCAGCGGGGTAAGGTTAAAAACCTTATCGATTAGCTTACCTATAAAATGAACTGCTACGACCACCACCACAAATGTAAGGGCAAATGCCACTATGGGTATAAATTGTCCGTTTAGCCCTGCTTTTTCCATGAGAAGTGTTGCAGTAAAATCAGAAAAACGGATAGCAACCCAAATGCCTAACAATAGCGCAGCCAGCGAGGTGAGCTGCATGATAAATCCATTAATAAACCCGCGCACTGCGCCAATCACAAGGAGTATTGCAATAATGATATCGAAAGTGGTCATGGTTAAGCTTTAAACAGTACATCTACCCACGCAGTCGAGTATCTTGCCAAGATTCTCGTTACGAAGGAAGTAAACTGTATTTTTACCCTCGCGCTTGCACGAAAGTACACCTCTATCCTTTAAGATACCCAAGTGGTGCGAGGCAGTTGACTGTTCTATACCCAATGTTTCATATATTTGGGTAACTGTTAATTGTCCCGATTTTTCCAACAAGCTAATAATTCCTATACGGAGAGGATGTGCAATAGCCTTCAACATGTTTGCAGCCTGCTCAAGCTGCTCAATTTTCAACTCTTCTACCTGTACCATTACCGTTCTGTATTTCAATCATATTAAATACATGCAAATATATTAATATTTCATTTTATCCCATATGCTAAATATCAATTTTTTAAAACTTTGTTTGGCTAAACGGTGTTTAGTATGGGTGAAATTTGGTTAATTTGCCCTAATAATAAATTGATATGCTAAAGCAGATAAAAGAGCCCATAAGTAATCATTTAGATGATTTTGAGCCTTTTTTTAAGAAAAACATGGGTTCTGATATTAGG
>LUYY01000146.1 GCA_001603415.1 Bacteroidales bacterium Bact_07
AGTCTTTATGACTTTGTTCCGTATCAGTATGGTCCATTCTCATTTCAAATGTATCAGGATCTACGACACCTCGAAAAGTCTGGTTTTTTGTATCAAACTGAAAATGAAATTTATTTTAATAACCAGATATTTCCAAAACCAGAATCATCCATCCAATTAATTATTGAAAAATACATCCAACGTTTTGGAGAAATCAGTGAGGATGAAATTGTTGAATTTGTGTATCAGAATTACCCTGAAACGACTGTTTTTAGTAAAATCAAGCAATTAAAAATTTATAATCGTGATGAGACTGGTATCATCAATATTGGATATGAAGGGAAAAATATTGATGTGTTTCTCTCTTCCCTTTTAATGTTCAAAGTTCAGACCCTTATTGATGTGAGAAAGAATTCATACAGTATGAAATATGGATTTTCAAAAAACCAACTCCAATCCACTCTTGAAAAAATTGGAATAAATTATATCCATATTCCTGAACTTGGAATCGAGAGCAATCAACGGCAAAATCTGACACGAACAGGATATATAGAATTATTCAGGAAATATGCTCAAACCCTCGGGGAAAAGGAAAAGTATCTTGAAGAAATTAAAGTTCGTTCAAAGTATGAAAAGGTAGCGCTAATGTGTTTTGAAGCTTCTGCATCTGATTGTCACCGAGGAGTCATTTCAGATCGATTCCGAAGTGAAGGTTTCGCCGTGGTTGATGCATGACATGGGAGAAAAAAAGAGTTCTTGTCACGGTTAAAGCGTATCCAGAGAAGAGCACCAAATATGGCACAACAGTATGTACGGCAGGCATTACTGATGAAGGAGAGTGGATTCGACTTTATCCGATGCCTTTTTCGTCGTTTCTCGGCGCGGAGAAGATCCAGCGGTATGACTGGATAGAAGTTGAATGTGAAAAAGCAAAAGGAGAAAAACTTAGCAGAAAAGAGAGTCACCGGGTTCGTGAAGGTTCGGTCAAGATAATCGATAGATCGCTCTCTCAACAGAAAGTGAATGGGAGAGTCCTTTGGCCTGAAAGAAATGATATCATTCTCCCTAAATGTGCTCCTTCTCTAGAATTTCTCGAAAAACAATATAAGAAAGATAAAACCTCACTCGGTATAATTAAACCAGCAGAAGTGATCCGGTTTTACCCCCGTGAACCTTTAAACCAACCTCCAGATTTAAAAGAGTATCAGCGTTCTCTTGATAATCAGATTATCCCAATTGTTGCTGATATACCGCATATCTTCGCATATGAATTTAAGAGCCCTGAATCTGAAAATAGCAAAATTCACGATATTATGTGTGAAGATTGGGAACTTTTTGAGTCATTCCGGAGTTGGTGGAAAAATTATCCAGACGTGGATTTACTGTGGGAAAAACTGCATAAAAGGTTCTTCGAATTTATGATTCAGCAAGATTTCTACTTCTATATGGGGATGTACTCGCAAATGCCAACTTGGTTAATTATTGGCTTATATTATCCTCCAAAAGGGATTACTATTCCTCTCAAAAAACCCATGACATTAGACAACTGGTTTTAGGAAAGGGAAAAATTCTATCAAGATTGAATTCTTTTCTTCTCTTAATTACTCAAATTACCCAATTTTTGGGTGCTGGGCACCATATTTGAACTGTCACTAATCTCACCCATAGATTACTTCAAACCGCTTCATTCCTCAATTCTTCTTCGCTCCTTGTTGAACCTCATACCCTGTTAAAACATCTTTATAAAGAACCTCAAAATGTGTCATAGTATCCATGAGTAGAAAAAGGTCTTCGAAAATTTCGGATTTTCTGATTAAACGTTGGGAAGTCAGTGACCTGTTTTATCTTGGATAAATAGTTGATTAATGAGTCAGGACAACACCGTTTCCGGGACGGTCATCCAGGGAGACGGGATGGTAGACCGGCGGGTATCATCGGATGATGTCAACGGTTCCCTCTCTGACCGGGTGTTTCTTGCCGGTCTGATGAATAGCAGTGAGCTGATCGAGCTGGTCAGGGGTGGGCTCTATGGAAGTGCTTGAACTCTGGGGAGTGATCACCTCCCTCTCCACCCTGGCAGCCCTGGTTGGCTGAGTATATCAGTGGCGGATGTACCGGAACCTGGCTGATGAGGCAGGGGTTTTCCTCGGGGAGCTGATCACGTATCTTGATGCTGACGGTGAGGATAGGGTGCTCGTAACCGAGCCTGAATCTGTGCTTGCTGCCATGGTCCGGTTCTGGGACCGGTGGAAAGAATCTCTCGCGGGCTGATAGTTTTCGCCGGGTGTTTATATACATCCGGTCAACATTTCTCTTGCCGTGCCAACGGTGGGGAGAATCACAGGCGGACCGGTATTGCCGGTCGCTTGTCTGGACCGGGGCGTCTGCCGCCTCAGATGCTCCCGGTTTTTAGGTCGCTGGTTGGTGTGGGCGGGTTTTTTGGTTTCGTTGGTTATTTTAAGTGTGAGAGAAACTCTGTACATCTTCCGATTTTCAAATATTACTTCTGATATTGGACATCATTGAAGTCAGGTATGATTACTTAATCTCAAACCCAAACGTTATTGAGTAAAATAAATGGCTGTTATGATACTCGAACCCCAGTTTATCAGAGATGGAGAAATTATTTTAGAGTACTCTCATTCATTTAAATTAACTGAAAAATTGGCTGGCTTTGCTTTAGAACCCTCTAAAGATGGGAAAGTTAAGGTTGGTCAAAAAGGCTATTTAACTGATTATGACGGTGAGTTATTTTTCACTGTTTTACAGGAATCGTCTAAAATATTTCTTTCTGACTGGTCGGTAAATCACAAGTTACCGACCTCGATAATCTCTAATTACTTGATTATTATCGACTCCGATAATAATTGTAATGTTAAAATTAATTTCCCCCTTACAATAGATGTTTGTCTAAATAGGGGTTGTAAAGCGGGAGAGCCGATATATAAGTCAGATATCATTGATATTCGTGGGCTTCGATTAGGAAATCCTGACGAACCTATAACAATACCTGATAATTGTGCTGTAATCTTTTTTTTCACGCATAATTGGTTGAGGGGTTTATATTATGATTTTTTACCTTTAGTAGGAAAGAAATCAGGTTTCTCAGATTATGGAAGCCTCTTTGGTTATCTATTCTCAATATTATCACATCCTGAATTGTTTAAGGACTATTCATTGTATTCTGAACAGATTATGGCGCGAGGATGGTTTCCATTTATTCATATAATTGGGAAAGATGTTTTTAAAAATCTGATTGAATCGATAAAACAAGAAATTTACATAGATGAAGCCGAATTGGAAGTAATTAAGGTGTGTGACCAGAGTATTGAAGAAATGATTCCTAAATGGATAAAAAAAGAACCTTTTTTAAATAAAATAGATTTTTTCCGCAGTGGAATTGATTCTTATGTCAATGGAGATTATATTGCTTCTATTCATACCCTCCTTCCTCAGATCGAAGGAGTGATCCATCTATATGATGAAAAAAATCCGTTTTCTGGATCTATTCCGAAGTGTAGAGAAAAATTATTAGAACTAGCCAATGAGAAGGGGGCCGGATTCTTATTTCTCAAAGAAGAATTTGATAATTATCTTAAAACTCAATATTACGAGAATTTTGATCTCACACAGGGATCACCGGAGCTTACTCGACATTCTACTTCACATGGGGTGGTATCAAGTTCAGAATTCAGCAAAAAAAGAGCATTACAGATCATTTTGACAATAGATCAAATCTATAACTATTTGTAAATTCATGGGAGCGATCTGAATTTATTGACTCTTGTTTTCTTCTTCTTCAATAATTTCATGATGAATTTTCATGAACTTTTGACTGATATCTTCTATTATTCTCTCTTGTGCGGATTTTAGGATTTGGTTTTTTCCATTTGGTCGTAAATCAAGAAGTACTTCATTCAGGAAACCTAAAGATTCGGCTGTCAGAAAACCAGGATCTGCAAGACCCAAGTTACTCATCCCGGCTGAAATACACTTATCTGATTCAGAACCTATTGACCAGTATAGGCCTTTTGGACCACTATGAACTGGATTTGATGCCATCTTGTAGTATGGTCTGATATAGTCAAATCCAACATCATCTTCTATATCAGAAAATTTCGCACCTTTTTTCCCCAAAGCAAATAATGACCAACCATATTGATCTTTGTATCCTGATCCATATAGATTAACTAAATCATCTCGTATAGATCGGAAGA
>LUYY01000147.1 GCA_001603415.1 Bacteroidales bacterium Bact_07
GCTTTGGCCATGTTCAGGAATATAAGTATCGGATTACTGCTCAGGAAACAGATACCAGAAGCCCTTGCAGCTTTTGACCGTATTGTCAGTAACACAAGAGAAATAATCCGCCCTAACAGAAAATTCGAAAGAAAGAAAAGGCCAAAGAAACTACATTACATGAATTACAAGGCTTTATAGCTTAATTAAACGACATTGGCCTAAAAATATGCAAATCGATATTGATTTTGATAAAATTATAGTATATTTACTTGTCGATTGTTGACATTATAATCCAAACGTTCCATGATGTATAAAGGATCGAAAAAAATACTTCTCATATCGGCTATGGCCTCAGTAGCCGTGCTTGCCATTTCGTGCAAATGCAACAGGGAAACCGATGAGATGTTACAGGTGTCCAATGAGCAACGAGCCGCCGATAGCGCTTTGGTTAGCAGTATCGAATCGGTTAAACAGATTTTTTACTCCTTGCCTTCGCCTCTTGAAACCGCAATGATACTCAAACGTTCAGGGGCAACGTACAATGAGGAACTGCTAAATCCAATCGAAAACGCTTCCAAATACAATACCACAAAGAGCATGGCTCTTAACTTAGGCATATATAGCACCGATTTGAGCTATGCAAGCCTTTTTGACCAAACTCAGGCCACCATAAAGTATATGACTGTTTCAAAGAAGATGGCAGAGGGCTTGGGCATTTTAAATGCAATTGATAATTCGGTAATTGAGAAGTTGGAGGAGAACATCAATAACCGCGATGTTATCCTCGAGACCATCTCGGAAACATTCCTCAATACCAACTCCATTCTGCAGGAGGACGATAGGGTAGCTGTTGGTTCTATTATACTTGTTGGGGGCTGGATTGAGGGACTTTACATTGCCACCTCGCTGGTTGACGATATCAAAAAGGTTGATAACGAAATGGTCGATCGTATTGTCGATCAGAAACTATCGCTGCAAACCGTTCTTAAACTTTTAGAGCAAAGCAATAGTAACGCCGATGTTAAAGAGCTTTATGCCGACATGGTGGAACTCGAAAAGGTTTATAACGAGGTGAAAATTACCGTATCGGATGTAAAGGTTGTTCAGGACGGGAAAGCAAAAGTGGCTACACTGAAATCCAAGAATGTCACCACGGTTAGCCCCGAAGCTTTCAAAAAGCTTAAAACAAAAGTTCTTGAATTGCGTAAAAAATACACAGCATAATTCGGTTCGTATGAAATCATCGGTTTATATACTTATTTCGGCAATAATACTTTTTCTTGCACTTCCTTCCTCCGCCAATGCTCAGTGTAAGAATTTTGCCAAAAAGATTTGTCGCCTTGAACTATCGCCATATATCCACGATGGTAATTACAATGCAGCAATACTAACTGAGGGCGAGGATGCCGAACTTTTCAAAACATTTTATGCAGGTCAGCAATACCGCATTTCGGTTTGCGGTTCTGAAACGCTCAGCAAAATTGAGTTTATGGTGATGGATGTTGACCGCAAAGTTCTTTATACCAATGCAAAGAATAATTACGCCACCTCGTGGGACTTTAAGGTTGAAAACACCCAGCAACTCATTATACTCGTTAAGGTTCCGGTAACCTCCGGTAAAAATGAGGAGTTAAAAAGTGGGTGTGTGGCAATCATGTTTGGGCTTAAAACCGATTAGGGTAAGCCACCAAATATTATTTATAAAGCCGCAATTTGCGGCTTTTTTAATTCTTGTTACAACCTGTTCAGCTTAGCCGATAGAAATTTTCCTGTGTAAGAATTTTCCACTGTAACAAGTTGTTCTGGCGTTCCTGCAAAAACTAAATGTCCGCCGTTATCACCACCTTCAGGGCCTAAATCGATTACCCAATCGGCACACTTTATCACCTCCAGGTTGTGTTCTACCAGAACTATGCTGTGTCCCTTTGCAATTAAGGCATCAAAGGCTTTCAGCAGTTTTTTAATATCGTTAAAGTGAAGGCCAGTGGTTGGTTCGTCAAAAATGAATAGGATAGGTTTATCTGAACTCTCCTTTAAAAGGAACGAGGCCAGTTTTACTCTTTGGCTTTCGCCACCGCTAAGGGTGCTTGATGCTTGTCCCAGTTTGATGTAACCAAGTCCAACATCTTGAAGAGGCTTCAGCTTTTCGATAATTTTCTTTTCCAGGTTGCCTTTCCCACCTTCAAAAAACTCAATGGCTTGGTTTACGGTCATTTCAAGGATGTCATAAACATTGGCATTCCGATACTTAACCTCAAGAATATCGTCCTTAAAGCGTTTGCCATGGCAGCTTTCGCAGGTAAGGGTTAAGTCGGCCATGAACTGCATTTCAACGTAAATTACACCTTCGCCCTGGCATTCCTCGCATCGGCCGCCATCAATGTTAAATGAGAAGTGCGATGGGCCGTAACCATTGCTTTTGGCGTAGGGCTGCTCTGAGAGCAACTTTCGTATTTCGTCCCACGCTTTGAGGTAGGTTACCGGGTTGCTTCGCGATGATTTTCCAATTGGGTTTTGGTCAACCATTTCAACACCTGCAATCATATGAGTATCCCCTTCAATGCCATCGTGCTGGCCTGCGCGCTCACCGCTACCAGTAATTTCCTTTAACAGGGCAGGGTATAGTATTCCCTTTACCAAACTCGATTTGCCGGAACCGCTTACCCCTGTAACCACCGTGAGGGTATTTAAAGGGAATTTCACGTCGATATTTTTTAGGTTATTCTCGCGGGCTCCCTTCACCTCAATATAGTTATTCCATTTGCGGCGTTTAAATGGCACATCAATACCCTCGGTTCCGTTTAAGTATTTAGCCGTAAGGCTATTTGTGGCCGAAAGGATATGGCTTGGTTCACCTGCATAAACCACTTCACCTCCCAATCGACCTGCTTGGGGCCCAATGTCGATGATATAGTCGGAACTTCGCATTATATCCTCGTCGTGTTCTACTACAAGTACAGTATTACCCAGATCGCGCAGATTTTTAAGAACATCAATAAGTAGATGGGTGTCGCGGGGATGCAGGCCAATGCTGGGCTCATCGAGAATGTAAAGTGAACCCACCAAACTGCTACCTAGCGAAGTGGCAAGGTTTATGCGCTGCGATTCACCTCCTGAAAGGGTTGATGACAATCGGTTTAAGGTTAGGTAGCCCAATCCCACCTTAACCATGTAGCCCAGTCGGTTTCTGATCTCGGTGAGCAAGCGTTTTGCCACTATGGCATCATGTTCGTCCAATTCAATATTCAGGAAGAACTCGTTAAGTTCTTCAACTTGCATGTTTACCATTTCCTGAATGGTAAAACCTGCCACCTTTACATACGAGGCTTCGGGTCGAAGGCGTCCGCCCTTACAAACGGGACATGTAGTTTTACCCATATAGCGCGAAAGCAGCACCCGGTATTGGATTTTGTATCGCTTTTCTTCAAGCTCCTTGAAGAAATCGTTTATACCCCTGAAGTGCCTTGTCCCATTCCAAAGCAATGCTTTCTGATCCTCAGTTAATTTGTAGTATGGGGTGTGGATAGGTAGGTTATATGCCGTTGCATACTCAATTACTCTGTCCTTATACCAACCCATCGACTCGCCTCGCCAGCATGCTATAGCGTCCTCGTATATGGAAAGGCTTTTGTTGGGGATAACCAGGTCTTCGTCAATCCCTATCACTTTTCCATAGCCCTCACATTTGGGGCATGCCCCCAGTGGATTATTGAAGTTGAAAAGATACTCAGTGGGCTGTTCAAACTTAATGCCATCCAGTTCATATAGGTTCGAGAATTGCTCCTCCTTTACGCCCTCATCGGTTTCGATGGCAAGAATGCAAAACCCATTGCCTTCGGCAAAAGCGGTTTGAACCGAATCGGCTATGCGACTGATAAAATCATCGTCGGAAGAAACGGCAAAGCGGTCGATGATTAACCTTACATTAGCAGTGGATAACTCAATGAGTTCGCGGTTTTTGGCATCATCAATTCTGACAATATTGCCGTTGATATCGATACGGGTAAACCCCTCGCGGCTTAACTCTTCCAGTTTTGGGGAAATGTTGCCGTTAACGGCAATAGGCGCTAAAAGCGTAATGCGTGTTCCCTGCTTATGGGCACTAATAAAGTTTACCACATCGGTAACGGAATGGCGCTTAACTTCACGCCCCGATATGGGCGAATAGGTTCTTCCTATTCGGGCAAACAGTAGTTTCAGGTAATCGTAAATCTCGGTTGATGTGCCAACGGTAGAGCGCGGATTTCGGGTGTTAACTTTTTGCTCAATGGCAATGGCGGGCGGTATCCCGCTAATAAGGTCAACCTCGGGCTTACTCATTCGGCCTAAGAACTGACGGGCGTAAGCCGATAGGCTCTCAACGTATCGCCTTTGCCCCTCGGCATATATGGTATCGAAAGCCAGCGACGATTTCCCCGAACCCGACACGCCTGTAATAACCACCAATTTGTTGCGGGGTATATCTACATTGACATTCTTAAGATTATGAACCCTTGCGCCTTTTACCGATATAACCTTTTCGTGTTTTTGCATTGATAAAATCAAAAAATGTAACCTACAAAGGTATTACTCCAAAACCATTTTTAAGTGATGCTTGTTCAAATTCTTTGAAATTATAGTTTTCTTCCTTAGCCTCCTTGTTTTGAAAGTTTCTATCAACCCTTTCATCATAATTTGTAGAATGGTGTAACTATATGGAAATCTAATTTGTGTCTTTTATCCTTTTTGTCCTTAAGCTTCAAACCTCAAACCTTGAACCTCGACCCTTTAACCTTTATCCTTTATCCTTAATATCTCTCTTGCCATTAGCCCTTCGTTAAAGAGCAAGTCGATAACACTTAGGTTGGGAACAAACCCAAAGCGATGCTCAAAAACCTGAAAGTAGGGTAGGGTAGCTGGCAGCCCGGTTGCAGGCATTTTTGCTTTTGGGCTTATCTCGTACCGTAAATCCAATACTGCTTCGGGTGCTACTTTTTGAAAGTTACTTG
>LUYY01000148.1 GCA_001603415.1 Bacteroidales bacterium Bact_07
AGTTTTTAACAACTACTATATGTAAACTTCAATAATATATTATGAAGCAATTATATACACGTTTCAATTATTGAATGAATTGTTTCAACGATTATTTTGATTATAACCTAAAACGTTTTAAATTTAGAACTTTCAAAGTTTACTAATAAACCTTTTTTGCCATGCCGCTAAATCAAAATAATCGCCTTGATTTGGGATATCCTTTTAACATAAAGCATTTTTTATCGAACCTAAAGCGATACTATAAGGCAGGGTTTTGGTACTGGGATTCAGAGTCGAATAAAATCCATTTAGGAAGGAAAACCATTTCCGAGTTAGGCTTTAAGGATTCAACCGACGAGTTGGTACTTGATGAGTTTCTCGACTTAATTCATAGAGATGATAAAAAGGTTTTGGTGAAGGCGTTTCTCCGTTTAAGCGAGAATACTACCCTTCATCAGGATGTAGATTTCAGAATAAAGGTGCAGAATGAGTGGCAGTGGAAGCACATAATTGCATTTGCTGCTAAAGAGGAGCCATCGGCAAGTAAGTACTATATTATTGGGCAGTTTAAAAATATTGATCCGAATAAAGTCGTCAAAGCCAGTAATGGCGAGGCCTTGTCCTTTGAACGTTTTGCTCGACTGCTGAACAAGCATCAGCTTGCAATGCTTGAGATTGATTCAAATGGAGTCGTTTTAAACTGGAACAAAAATAGTTCAAGGCTTTTCCAGTTCGATACCTTAAATAGTCAATCAATTTCGATTAAAGAAAGTTTTGGCGAAGATGGTTGGAGAAAATTTCAGGAGTGGTTGCAAGGCACTTCAGTAAAGCCTTTTACATGCGCATTTAAGCACTCAAATGGAGTTGAAAGTTACCTAAGCTGGTCAAAACTAATTGACGATCAACAGAATAAGAGCAGCTACATTGTTGCTGCCCGGGATGTTAGTCAACTTTTTGAGCTTCAAAACCAATGTAAGAGGTATGAGACTCAGAACCAACAGCTTATATCGTTATGTAATCAAATAAAAGGACATTTCTTACCCGATGAGATTTTCTTTTTAATAGGACAAACGCTCGAAAAGGCTTTTCCCAAGTCAATTTCAATTGTTTTTTCTTATAGTAACGAAGACAGCTTTATCACCATAGATTCAATTTTAGGGATAAAATCCAAAACCTGGGATGCCTTTATCGATGAGCTGGGTTGGAATCCCGTTGGTCGCAGGTTTTATGTCGAAAATGATAAATTAGAAGCCTTGCTTTCCTCCCAGGTTATTGAAACTGAGTTACCCTTAAACGAGCAAATTGATGGAATAATTTCTGCAACCTCCTATAAAGTTTTTGAGCGGACTTTTAGGGTTGGCAAGAGTTACCTTGTGGGAATTGTTAAGGATGATAATCTTTTGGGAGGCATAATTGTAGTTCATACCCAAGAGTCAGAGCCTATCGATACGCAATTTTTGAGCAGAATATCATCAATTGCCGCCACCGCTATCGATTTCAGCAAAGTTAATCAGGCCTTGAGCCAAAAGGTTGATGTGCTAAAAAAACAGCTATCGGAAAAGTATGAGTTGCTTTCATACATCAACCATAGTATAAGGACACCATTAAACTCTATCATTGGATTTAGCAGCATGCTCGATTTTACAGAGTTGGATAAATCGCTGCAAAACCAATACCTTAAAATCATTCAAAATCAAAGCAAGTGGCTTTTAGACCTTACCAATGAACTTCAGGATTTTATAAGAATTAGCACAGGTTCACTCACCATTATCAAAGCCAAGCAGAATGTTAACGACTTTTTTGAAGAGCTGAAAGTTACTGTTAACACCAAGTTGGGATTGCTGGAATACTACAATCTTAAGATTGATTTTACTATTCCGGAGAATACCGACTTTTTAGAACTTTACACCGATTCGGGTAGGTTATTGCAGGCGTTAACCATTTATTGTAACCAGTTCATTAAATTCGTTCAAACTGGAAGTATTTCAATAGGTTATACCATTGAGAACGATAAAATTCAAATATTTATTTACGAAGATGAATCGACAATCGATTCAAAAATCAGAACTTTAGTAAATGAGGATTTGAATGCCTTGCTAAACAGCAACTATACTCACTCATCGCATTTCAACATATTGTTAGCAAATAGGCTATTAACCTTGCTTGGCGTTGAGGCAACAATTTACAACGACGGTAAATTAAAGTTTGAGGTTAAGCTGGGCTTAATTGCTGATGATGAACAACCATTAGCTGAAGAATTAAGCGAAGAGCAAGCAATTAAAAAGGTCGATTTTAAGAATAATGTGGTATTAATTGTTGAAGATGAAGAGGTTAATTATTTAATTCTTAATGAACTGCTTACCGCTTGGGGGGTATCGACCATTTGGGCAAAGAATGGTAGAGAAGCGGTTGAACTGGTGAACTCACTAAAACAAGGCATTAACCTTATACTCATGGATATCCGTATGCCCGTTATGGATGGTTATGCCGCTACCATGGAAATTAAGCAAATAAATTCTTCAATACCTATTGTTGCACAAACTGCTTTTTCGGCACCACAGGAACGGTTAAAAGCGCAAGCAGCAGGCTGCAACGGTTATGTCACAAAGCCAATTGATCCCAATATTTTACACCATGTTTTGGAAATGTATTTAGCCTGATGTAGGCTATTTATCTATTTTTGCGTATCAAAACTAATATAAATCGTACCATGAGTTCAACCATACAGGATAGATTAGGCCTACTCCGTAAGCAAATGAAAAAGGCCGATGTAGATGCCTATATTGTTTACCATAGCGATCCGCACCTTAGCGAGTATATTCCTGATTACTGGAAGGAACGTGAATGGCTTTCGGGTTTCACAGGTTCGGCGGGAACGCTTGTGGTTACACAAAAAAATGCAGCCCTTTGGACTGATTCAAGGTATTTCATTCAGGCCGAAATGCAGCTGAACAATACCGGCATAGAGCTTTGCCGTTTAGGATTGCCCGACACACCTGATATCCAATCGTGGTTAACCCTAAACCTAAAACCCAACGCTACTGTTGCATGCAACGGGTTACTCATTTCCGTATCGAATCAAAGGGTACTGATCGAGAATCTAAAAGCCAAAAAATTTAAGGTAAAATTCGATATCGATTTGGTGGGCAAAATATGGGACAATAGACCACCAATCCCTAAACAGAAGATTTTTATTCATCCAATTGAATATGCCAAGGTTAACGTTCAGGAGAAGTTGGGCAGAATTCGGAAGGAGCTATTAATTCGAAATGCCACAGCATATCTGATGTGCGCTCTCGATGAAATATGCTGGACATTTAACCTTAGGGGTTCCGACATTTTGTACAACCCTGTATTCCTTGCCTATGCAATTGTAGAGGATGATAAAGCAACGCTTTATATTGATACTGCTAAACTAACCGATGAAGTCCTTCAATTTCTTGCCGATGAACAGGTCTCAGTAAAGCCCTACAACAAGATTTTCGACAGGTTAGCAAAGCTGAAAAAGGGCGATAGGTTGGTTTTAGATCCAGCTAAGGTCAATTACACAATCTATTCCAAAATACCAGCCAATACCAAAATTATTGAATCAACCGGGCTTGCAACAATAATTAAGGCGCGCAAACAACCTGCTGAGATTGAGGGTATAAACGATGCAATGGTTCAGGATGGCATTGCCATGGTTGAATTTCTTTACTGGTTGGAACAGAATGTTGCATCGGGTAAGGTTACAGAGATTACTGTTGCCGAAAAGTTATTGGAATTCAGAAGCAAACGTAAAAACTTTGTTAGTGAGAGTTTTGGAAGTATTATTGGCTATACCGATCATGGAGCAATTGTGCACTACAGTGCTACCCCCGAAACTAATTATACTCTAAAGCCTGACGGTTTCCTTTTGGTTGATTCCGGAGGACAATACCTTAACGGCACTACCGATATTACACGTACCATTCACCTTGGCAAGCCTACTGCTGAGGAAAAACACGATTATACTTTAGTCCTGCAGGGGATGATTCGTCTTTCGATGGCCAGATTTCCCAAAGGAACTCGTGGTTCTCAACTCGATACTTTTGCCCGCATGGCATTGTGGAGTCAAGGTTTGAACTACGGGCATGGAACAGGTCATGGTGTTGGTTACTTTTTGAACGTTCATGAGGGTCCTCAACAAATTAGGCCTGAAAACCATTTACCCATTGAGCCTGGAATGGTTATGTCGAATGAGCCTGGCCTTTACAGGCCCAATGCCTACGGCATAAGGATTGAAAACCTAATTGTTTGCGTTGACGATGAAACCAACGATTTCGGCTCATTTCTGCGTTTCGATACTCTAACCCTTTGCCCAATTGATACCAAAGCTATTGAAAGTTCCATGCTCTCAGCACAAGAGGTGAAATGGCTAAATCAGTACCACAAATTGGTTTACCAAAAGTTATCACCACACCTATCGGGTGATTTGAGTGAATGGTTAAGGGAGAAAACAAAACCATTATAAATCAGAACAGGCTGCCGGTTTCCCGGCAGCCTGTTTTACTATTCACCAATAATCTTTACCAGAACCCTTTTTCGGCGTTTGCCATCGAACTCACCGTAAAAAATTTGCTCCCATGGGCCAAAGTCGAGTTTGCCGTTAGTAACGGCAACCACAACCTCACGTCCCATAACGGTTCGTTTTAGGTGTGCATCGGCATTATCCTCAAACCCATTGTGTTTGTATTGTGAGTAGGGCTTTTCAGGTGCAAGTTTCTCCAGCCATACCTCAAAATCGTGATGCAAGCCGCTTTCGTCGTCGTTAATGAATACGCTTGATGTAATATGCATGGCATTTACAAGGCATAAACCTTCCTTAATGCCGCTTTCGGCAAGGCATACTTCAACCTCGCGGGTAATGTTAATAAATTCCCGTCGATTGCGTGTTTCAAACCAAAGCTCTTTACGATACGATTTCATAGCTATTTCAGGTTTAGCTCAGCCACAATGGTTTCAATCTTTTTATCAAGTTTTGCCAAAGCTGTATCGATGTTATCGTTGGCTTCCATTGTGCCTTTCACACCAATGTAAAACTTAATCTTGGGTTCGGTTCCCGATGGACGAACCGATATTTTAGTGCCATCGGCAGTAATGAACTGCATAACGTCGGATTTGGGCAAGTTTGTGTGTTTTTCCTTGCCGGTATGAACATCAACAAAAACCTGATTTTGGTAGTCGATAATGGAAATTACCTTTGAACCGCCAATGGTTTGGGGTGGTTTGCTGCGGAATGCTTCCATCATCGCCTTGATCTCGGCTAAACCATCGATTCCCTTTCGGGTTAGCGATATTAAGTGTTCCTTATACAAGCCGTAATTCCTATAAATTTCACTAAGGATATCATAAAGGGTTTTATTCTGACTTTTAGCCCATGCTGCAATTTCGGCGAACATGGCGCAGCTAATAACAGCATCTTTATCGCGGACAAAATCGCCATAAAGGTAACCGTAGCTTTCCTCGCCGCCGGCAATAAATTTCTTAACGCCTTCGTATTCACGGATTTTCTCGGCAATATACTTGAATCCGGTGAGCACTTCGTAGCAATCAACACCAAAGCCATGAGCAATTGAGCTGATAAGGTCGGTGGTAACTATGGTTTTTACAGTAAATTCGTTACCGGTAATACGGTTGTGCTCATGCCACTTTTTGAGAATGTAGTAAATAAGGATTGATGCAGCCTGGTTGCCGTTTAGCAGTATAAACTCTCCGGTTGGTTTCCGGATACCAATACCAACACGGTCGGCATCGGGGTCGGTGGCCATGGCAATCTCAGCATTTGTTGCAATGGCTTTATCAATAGCCATTTGCATTGTTGCACGCTCTTCGGGATTAGGCGATGCAACCGTGGGAAAATTTCCATCAACCACGCATTGCTCATCAACTGTAATAATGTTTTTAAAACCGAACTTTCGAAGTGCCATGGGCACTAAGTTTACTCCAGTTCCATGAATTGGTGTGTAAACAATGGGCATATCGCTATACCTTTCAATAATATCGGGCGATAGCGATAGCGTTGAAAGGGTATTTAAGTAGATTTCATCAATCTCCTTGCCAATTTTAACAATTAAGCTGTCGTTTCCCTTAAAGTTAACCTGTTCGATACTCGAAATTGCTTTAACCTCACCAATAATGCCTTTGTCGTGGGGTGGAACAATTTGGCCGCCATCTTCCCAGTAAACCTTATAGCCGTTGTATTCCTTGGGATTATGCGAAGCCGTTACAACAACTCCGCACTGGCAACGAAAGGTTCTAATGGCAAAACTAAGTTCAGGTGTTGGTCTAAGGGCATCAAAAAGGTAAACTTTTATGCCGTTTGCACTAAAAACTTGCGATGCCACATTGGCAAATAGGGTGCTATTGTTGCGCGAGTCGTGCGCGATGGCCGCCCGTATTTCGGGTAAATGCTTAAAATTCTTTTTCAGGTAGTTGCACAATCCCTGCGTGGCCATGCCTACGGTGTAAATGTTCATTCTATTGGTTCCAACACCCATTATGCCGCGCAAGCCACCTGTACCAAACTCCAAATCGCAGTAAAACGATTCGGTGAGCTCCTTGGGGTCTTGCTCTATCAGTTGAGCTACTTTTGTTCTTGTCTCCTCATCAAAGGGTGGTTTAAGCCATTGCTTGGCTTTTTCCATTATCGCCTGGTCAATCATTTTATAATATTTTTATGGGTTTTACCTTAAATTTTCCGCTAAACATTTAATCAAACTTTGACGCCAGTGGGGTATTTCCATCCCAAGCAAGTTAGTGATTTTTTGCTTATTCAGCACACTATACTGGGGACGAATAGCCTTGGTAGGGTATTCTTTTGTTGTAATTGGGACAATTCTTGTGCTTAAACCAGCCTGCTTGATGATTTCGTAGGCAAAGTCAAACCAGCTGCAAACCCCTTGGTTTGAGAAATGAAAAATTTCAGGGACAAACAACTTATGGGGCTTTTGAGCAATTTGAAGAATGGCAATGGCCAAATCGTTGGCAAGTGTAGGGGTTCCGGTTTGGTCAAAAACAACCCTTAACTCCGGGCGTTCATTCCCATACTTAAGCATGGTTTTCATGAAGTTATTCCCGTAAGCCGAGTATAACCACGATGTTCTGATTACCATGGTATTACCAAATGCCGTAGCCAGCTGCTCGCCCTTAAGCTTACTTTGGCCGTAAACCGAAAGGGGATTTACTTTATCGGTTTCTATGTAAGGAGTATTGCCCTTGCCATCGAAAACATAATCGGTTGAGATATGTATTAGTTTGATATTCTTTGACATACATTGTTCGGCCAGGTTGGCAGGTGCTTGGGCATTGAGTGCATAGGCTTTCTCCCTTTCATCTTCAGCTCTATCGACTGCTGTGTATGCAGCACAGTTAACTACCATGTTCGGTGAGTACTTTTCGATGGCTGCCGCAATCGATTCTTTACTGCAGATGTCGGTTTCCTCAATATCGGTGTAATAAAGATTTAAGGTTTTAAAATCTTGGGCTTCCTTTTTAATAGCTGTCCCCAGTTGGCCGTTTGCTCCGGTAATAAGAACTCTCATGGTGAATTAGTAAGTTGAACCAAAAACAAAGTTTAGCTCTGCTTCTTTCAGTGCCGGGTGGACATTATCCTTAGCCGATACAATGGCTTGTTCAGGCGAAATCTGCCAATCAATCCCAATTTCAGGGTCGTTATAGCGAATACCCCTATCGGCTTCGGGCTTGTAGTATTCATCGCATTTGTAGTTCACAATAGCATAGTCGCTCAACACTGCAAAACCATGTGCAAACCCTTTTGGTATTAAAAGCTGATACTTGTTCTCATCGGATAGTTCAATACCGACCCATTGCCCAAAGGTGGGTGAATTCTTGCGGATATCAACAGCCACATCGAATATTCTACCGCTTACCACCCTTACCAGTTTAGTTTGAGCGTATGGCGATAGCTGGTAATGCAAACCACGGATTACGCCTTTCCTTGAGTATGACTCGTTATCCTGAACAAAATCGATAGCAATTCCTAACTTCTTAAAGGTATTGGCATTGAAACTTTCAAAAAAATAACCCCTGTGATCGGTAAAAACTTTGGGTTTTATGATAAGTACATCGGGAATACTGGTGGGTTGAAGTGTCATGGTACAATGTTTTTTACTTTATAAGTATGCTTTCTCGTTAGCAATTCTAAAAAGGTATTGTCCATACTGGTTGTTAGCCAGTGCTTCGGCAAGTTTTAGTAGTTGATCCCTTGAAATAAATCCGTTACGGTAGGCAATTTCTTCAAGACATGCAATTTTCAAACCTTGTCTATCCTCAATGGTTTGAATGAAGTTTGATGCTTGAAGCAAACTCTCATGGGTTCCGGTATCGAGCCAAGCCATTCCACGTCCCATAATTTTAAGGCTTAGTCGTCCTTCGTTCAAATATAACCTGTTCAGATCAGTTATTTCAAGTTCCCCCCTTTTGGATGGTTTGAGCGATTTTGCCTTTACAACCACGTCGTTGCTGTAAAAGTAAAGACCTGTTACAGCAAAGTTCGATTTAGGTTTTTCGGGTTTTTCTTCTAAACTAATGACCTTACCCGTTTCATCGAACTCGGCTACACCATAACGGTGGGGATCTTTAACGTAGTATCCGAAAACAATAGCACCATCCTTAAGTTTGGCACTTTCCTTTAGCAGTTCGCTAAGGTTACCACCATAAAAGATGTTATCGCCAAGCACCAGGCACACGCTATCGCTTCCAATAAAATCTTCACCAATGATAAAGGCTTGAGCCAAGCCATCGGGCGATGGTTGTATGGCATACTGCATATTAATTCCCAGCTGTGAGCCATTGCCAAAAAGGTCTTGGTAAAGGTGAATATCTTTTGGGGTCGATATTATTAGTATCTCCTTAATTCCGGCCAACATTAGCACCGATAGGGGATAGTATATCATTGGCTTATCGTAAATGGGGATGATTTGCTTTGAAATGCTTTTAGTAATGGGGTAAAGACGTGTTCCTGCTCCCCCTGCTAAGATTATTCCTTTCATTTGTTAATGGTTTTGTTTATTTCGGGTTAGTTGTCATTTTGTTTAAAATATTCCACAAAGTTAGGGATTGGGCTTTCTTTAACCAAAAATAGTTTACAGCTGTTGTTTAAAATATTCAATTGTTTTCCTCAGCCCCGTGTCTATATTTACCATGGGTTTCCACATGGGTAGTATTTTGTTAGCATTTTCCATATCGGGTTTACGTTGCTTTGGGTCATCGGGTGGGGCGGGTTTGAAGGTTACTACCGATTTGCTTTCTGTAAACTCAACTATTTTATTAGCCAAATCAATAATTCTATACTCTTCGGGGTTGCCAATGTTTATGGGGCCTGTAACATTTTCAGGGGTATTCATCAGCATTATCAGGGCGTCAATAAGGTCATCAATATACATAAAACTGCGGGTTTGAGAGCCATCGCCATAAATGGTGATGTTTTGGTTTGTAAGGGCTTGCACAATAAAGTTTGATATAACCCTGCCATCGGTTAGGCTCATTCTAGGGCCGTAGGTATTGAAAATCCGAGCAATTTTGATATTCACATTATTTTGCATGTGGTAGTTAACAAATAGGGTCTCGGCGCATCTTTTTCCCTCATCGTAACATGCCCTGGGCCCAATTGGGTTTACATTGCCCCAGTAGTGTTCGGGTTGAGGATGTATTTCGGGATCGCCGTACACCTCGCTGGTTGAAGCCTGTAATATTTTTGCTTTTACACGCTTGGCAAGCCCTAACATGTTTATTGCCCCCATCACCGATGTTTTAATGGTCTTAATGGGGTTTTGCTGGTAGTATATTGGCGATGCCGGACAAGCCAGATTATATATTTCGTCAACCTCGGCATAGTAGGGAACAGTAACATCGTGGCGCACAAGTTCAAAGTAAGGGTTATTCAGTAAATGAACAATATTCTGCTTGCTTCCGCTAAAGTAGTTATCCAGGCATATAACTTCATTGCCATCGGCAAGCAGGCGCTCGCAAAGGTGAGAGCCAATGAAACCTGCCCCGCCGGTTACCAAAATTCGTTTTCGCATGTTCAAAAGCATTTACTTTACCAAAAGTAAGCTATTTCGGCCAAATTTGATATAAATCACCCAAACTTGTTGATATACATCTGAAAATAATTGGGTAAATTTGATTTTGTTTTGGAAAGTTATGTATTTTTGCAAGTTGAATTTTATCTACAAATAATGTCTAACAAATTAACAATCTGAGAGTTAATGACAATGAAAGACGAAATGGCCAAAGAGGCCTTAAAAAATCAAGATGCAGGGATTCCCGATTTTGATTGGACATCTTACGCCGACGATCACGCTTACGACCAAAGCCAGCGTAAGGAACTTGAAAAAGTTTACGATCAAACCCTATCAACCGTAGCCGAGAATGAGGTGGTTGAAGGTACCGTTGTTGGCATTACAAAACGTGAAGTTTTCGTTAACATCGGTTACAAGTCCGAAGGAGTAATTAGCATCAACGAATTCCGCTACAACCCCGATTTGAAGGTTGGCGATAAAGTTGAGGTTTACGTTGAAAGCTCCGAGGATAAAAAAGGACAGCTTGTGCTATCGCACAAGAAAGCTCGCGTTATGCGTTCGTGGGAGCGCGTTAACGAAGCATTTGATAAGAGCGAAGTTATCAAGGGTTACATCAAGTGCCGCACGAAGGGTGGTATGATTGTGGATGTATTTGGCATTGAGGCATTCCTGCCCGGTTCACAAATCGATGTTAAGCCAATTCGCGACTACGACGTGTTTGTTGGCAAGGTTATGGAATTTAAGGTTGTTAAGATCAACCATGAGTACAAGAACGTTGTTGTATCGCACAAAGCACTTATCGAGGAAGAACTTGAACAACAGAAAAAAGACATTATTGCCAAGCTCGAAAAAGGTCAGGTTCTTGAAGGAACCGTTAAAAATATTACCAGCTATGGTGTATTCATCGACCTGGGCGGCGTAGACGGACTTATCCACATAACCGACCTATCGTGGGGCCGCGTTAACCACCCCGAAGAGGTTGTTCAGCTCGATCAGAAGTTGAACGTGGTTATTCTCGATTTCGATGACGACAAGAAGCGTATTGCTCTTGGTCTTAAGCAGCTTACCCCACATCCTTGGGATTCGCTCGATCCAAACCTTAAGATTGGTGACAAGGTTAAGGGTAAAGTTGTGGTTATTGCCGACTATGGCGCATTTGTTGAGATTGCCCCTGGCGTTGAGGGCTTAATCCACGTTTCCGAAATGTCGTGGAGCCAGCACCTACGTAGCGCTCAGGAATTCCTGAAAGTAGGCGATGAGGTTGAAGCAGTTATCCTTACCCTCGATCGCGAAGAGCGTAAGATGTCGCTTGGCATCAAGCAGCTCAAACCCGATCCTTGGACAAATATCGAGGAGAAATATCCTGTTAACTCTAAGCACAAGGCCAAAGTTCGTAACTTCACAACCTTTGGTGTTTTTGTTGAGTTAGAGGAAGGTGTTGATGGTTTAATCCACATTTCCGATTTAAGCTGGACTAAGAAGATCAAACATCCTGCTGAATTCACCAACATTGGCGACGAAATAGAAGTTGTAGTTCTTGAAATTGACAAGGAAAACCGTCGCTTAAGCCTTGGCCACAAGCAGCTCGAAGAAAATCCATGGGATGTTTTCGAAACCATTTTCACTGTTGATTCTATTCACGAAGGAACAATCGTTGAAATTTTCGATAAAGGAGCAGTTATTGCCTTGCCTTACGGTGTTGAAGGGTTTGCTACACCCAAGCACCTGGTTAAGGAAGACGGTTCAACTGCCAAGGTTGACGAGAAATTACCCTTCAAGGTTCTTGAATTCAACAAGAGCGCTAAACGTATAATCGTTTCGCACAGCCGTACTTTTGAGGATGAGAAGAAGGTTGAAGAGAAGGCAGAAAAAAAATCTAAGGCCTCTTCCGCACAAAAAGTTGTAAAAAAGTTGAATTCTAACATAGAAAAGACTACCTTAGGGGATATTTCTGAGCTGCAAGCTTTGAAATCGGAACTCGAGGCAAATCAGAAAAAATCTGATGCCAAAAGCGAAGAGTAGTATTTGAGTTGCGAATGTTTAACCATTTAATCCTGAATGAAGATGGAATTCAAAATTCAGAAATTCGAGAAGTTCACCCAGATTGAGGTGCTTGAGGAAAAACTTGATACCAATATTGCACCCAGCTTAAAGTCTGAGTTAGTTTTAATCTCGGGCAATGGTGAACGAAACATTGTACTCGATCTGAGCAGTTGCCGATACTGTGATTCTTCAGGGTTAAGTGCTATTCTGGTTGCCAACAGGCTTTGTAAGAATGCCGGTGGCACATTTGTTCTTACCGGTCTTACCGATGCTGTTGAACGTTTAATTACCATTTCGCAACTCGATACAGTGCTTAATATTGCCTACTCAAAGGATGAGGCAGTGCAAATTATTGAGAAAGCCGAAAACGAAGCCAAAAAGTGACGTTTTCAGTTACCATACTGGGTAGTAGTTCTGCATTACCTACATCTAAACGTTTTCCATCCGCTCATGTGCTCAATGTACATGAGCGGTTGTTTTTAATTGACTGCGGCGAGGGCACCCAGATTCAGCTCCGCAAGTTTAAGTTGCCCATGAACCGTATCAACCATATCTTTCTTACCCATTCACATGGCGATCATGTGCTGGGCATTTTCGGATTAATATCAACCTATAATCTTTTAGGCCGAAAAACCGATTTACACGTTTACGGCCCCGCCGATTTTGAAGAAATTCTATTCAAAAACATCGAGTATTTTACTGATCAAATCTCCTTTAAGGTAATTTACCATGTGGTTGACCCTTTCAGGGTTGAACAGATTTACTCCGATAAGCATGTAGTAGTATCAACTTTACCATTACGCCATCGAGTTCCTGCAGTAGGGTATCTATTCCGTGAGGCACCAAAGCCAATGAATATTCGGAAAGAGTTAATTGCAAAGTATAACCTTTCGCTTTCGGAAATTGTTAATATCAAAAATGGTTCGGACTACGTTACTCCTATGGGAGAGGTAATCCCAAACTCGCAATTTACCTATATTGCAAACTTACCACGTTCCTACGCCTATTGTTCCGATACGCTTTACAGCGAGCGATTGGTTGGCTTGTTGAAAAATATCGATCTACTTTACCACGAGTCAACTTTCCTACATGCCGATTTAAGATTAGCAAAGCTTACCGGGCATAGCACCGCTCAACAGGCTGCTACTGTTGCACTCAAAGCAAATGTTGGTAAGTTGATTCTTGGCCATTTCTCATCGCGTTATACCGACGAAGATAAATTTCTGAAAGAGGCGCAAGCCATTTTCCCACAAACCGAGATAGTGTACGATGGCCAAAAGTTCACAGTAGAGCAAAAATCAGCTTGTTAGCCAATTGTTTAAGCTATTTAATCATAAATAATAAAACCTGCGAGCAAATCGGCCATTAATTTGTTCTATTTTCTTACCTTTGCATTTCAAAGTGTTTGTATTACCATGCATCAAAAAATATTGATACTCGATTTCGGGTCACAGTACACCCAATTAATTGCTCGACGAATTAGAGAGTTCAACGTTTACTGCGAGATACATCCTTTTAATAAAGTTCCAAAACTCGACGATACGGTAAAGGGAGTTATCCTTTCCGGTAGTCCATTTTCCGTTAGGGATATGAATGCCCCCATGCCCGATTTATCGGCAATAAGAGGAAAATATCCTTTGCTCGGAATTTGCTACGGCGCACAGTTATTGTCGCATACAAATGGCGGTGAGGTAATGCCTTCGGCAATTAGGGAGTATGGCCGCGCGACCCTTGAGATTGTTGACAGCAATTGCCCTTTATTTTCAAGTTTATCGGCAAAATCGCAGGTATGGATGTCGCATGGTGATACAATAGCAAAGATTCCCGAAAACTTTAAGGTTGTTGCCAGCACTGCCGATGTTAAAGTTGGCGCTTTTAGTGTTGTTGGTGAGCAAACTTACGGAATTCAATTCCATCCGGAAGTTTACCATAGCGTTGAGGGATCAAAGCTGCTGAAGAATTTTGTAGTTGATATTTGTGGTTGCAATCAGGACTGGACTCCCGCATCGTTTATCGACGAAACCGTTTCAAAGCTTAGGAAACAATTAGCAAACGATAAGGTAGTTCTCGGCCTATCGGGAGGCGTTGACTCATCGGTAGCAGCCATGCTGCTGCATAAGGCCATTGGCACTAACCTTACCTGTATATTTGTCGATAACGGATTGCTTCGTAAGAATGAGTTCTCTCAGGTTTTGGAATCGTATCAGAACTTAGGACTAAATGTAATTGGCGTTGATGCAAGCCAAAAGTTTTACAGTGAGCTCAAAGGGGTCTCCGATCCTGAACAAAAACGAAAAATTATTGGGCGAATCTTCATTGAGGTATTTGACGAGGAAGCGCATAAGATAAAGGATGTAAAATGGCTAGCACAGGGAACCATTTATCCTGATGTTATTGAGTCGGTTTCAGTTAATGGCCCTTCGGCTACCATAAAATCGCATCACAATGTAGGTGGATTGCCTGATAAAATGAACCTTAAGGTAGTTGAGCCGCTACGTTTACTTTTTAAAGATGAGGTTCGTAAGGTAGGTAAAGAGTTAGGTTTACCGGGAGGTATTCTCAACCGTCATCCTTTCCCGGGCCCGGGTCTTGGGATTAGAATACTTGGTGAAGTCACACCCGATAAGGTAAAACTTCTTCAAGAGGCCGATAGCATTTATATCCAAGGATTGCGTGAAGCCGGATTGTACGATAAGATTTGGCAGGCAGGAGCCATACTGCTGCCGGTTCAATCGGTGGGCGTTATGGGCGATGAACGTACCTACGAGTATGTGGTTGCCCTGCGTGCGGTAACATCTACCGATGGTATGACTGCCGATTGGTACCATTTCCCCCATGACTTTTTAGCTCGCATATCAAATGAGATTATCAATAGGGTAAAGGGCATTAATAGAGTGGTTTACGATATTAGTTCCAAACCCCCTGCCACTATTGAGTGGGAGTAAAATTTTATTCATGAGTATGAAAAAAGGATTATCAGTTTTTCTCTTTGTGTTTGCCCTGATTTTTTCAGCAGGGGCTCAAAACAACTCAAGCTTTAGCGCTTACAAGTTTGTTCGTTTTATACAGTATTTATCAGGAAATTATGTTGATACCATCAACGTAAACGAGCTGGTTGATGATGCTATAGTAGAGATACTTGGGCAGCTCGATCCCCATTCCATTTATATTTCCAAGGAGGATGTCCAGGCCATGAACGAACCCCTTGAGGGTAACTTTGAGGGTATTGGGGTAGAGTTCAATATCCTTAACGATACCCTTATGGTAGTAAACCCCATTTCAGGTGGGCCATCGGAACGCGTTGGTATAATGGCTGGAGATAGGATTATTGCTATTGATGGGAAACCCATTACCAATATTGGACTTAAAATCCCCGATGTTCATAAGTTACTTCGTGGCCCTAAAGGTACTAGGGTTGATGTAAAGATTCTACGCAAGGGCGTTTCGCAACCGCTCGATTTTACCATTATCCGCGATAAAATACCCATTTACAGTATCGATGCCTCTTATATGGCACGCCCGGGTATTGGATATATCAAAATCAACCGTTTTGCCGCTACAACCGAGCAGGAATTTGTCGAAGCCCTTGAGAGACTTGAAAAGGAAAAGATGACCGACCTGATAATCGATTTAAGGAACAATGGTGGTGGTTTCCTGAATTCGGCTTACGAGTTGGCCAGCTACCTGTTTGAACCCGGCAAATTGATAGTTTATACCCAGGGTCGCAATAGTCCACGAACCGATTATTTCTCGCATTTCCGTGGTCGCAAGCCTTTTAAAGGACGATTGGTAGTAATTACCGACGAGGGGTCAGCATCGGCAAGTGAAATTCTTGCAGGAGCTATACAGGACTGGGATCGGGGGATCATAGTTGGCCGAAGAACGTTTGGCAAAGGGCTAGTTCAAAACCAACTTCCTCTGCCCGATGGCTCCATGATTCGGCTGACAGTGGCCAAATACTTCACCCCTACTGGTAGGGCTATTCAAAAACCCTATAAAAAGGGAGATGTTAAGGACTACTATTCCGATTTGGAAAATCGTTACGACAGAGGTGAACTCTTTAATCAGGACAGCGTGCATTTCCCCGATTCACTGAAATACTTAACACTGATTAAAAAGAAAGTGGTTTATGGTGGTGGTGGTATTATGCCCGATGTGTTTGTTCCACTCGACACTGCCTACTACTCCGCTTACTACGGTAAACTGGTTAGGTCGGGTATTATCAACCAATTCGCTATCAGTTGGGTTGATGCTAACCGTGAAATGCTTAAAAAGAAATACCCTAACTTTGATGTTTACAACAAATCTTTCGATGTTTCTGATAAGATATTAGAAGAACTCTATACCTATGCCGAATCACGGCAAATAGCTCGCGATGAGGCAGGTATTCAAACTTCTATTAACGAGTTAAAGTTACAGCTTAAAGGGTTGTTCGCCCAGTCGCTTTTTGGTTCAGGTTTTTACTACCAGGTTACCAATGAACGCAATGAGTCGTTTATCAAAAGCCTTGAGGTGCTTAATAATTGGACTCGATATAAGTATTTAGTACAATAATTTTACATTTTTTTTTAACTTTAAGTGTTTTAATACTTTTCAAAGGTCTTCTTTTGACCAATTAATAATGTTATGGAGATAAATAATGAATTCAGGCAGTTGGGTTTATCC
>LUYY01000149.1 GCA_001603415.1 Bacteroidales bacterium Bact_07
AGCTATAATAGGCTTGATTAACTCAATTTTTTAGGTTGATTTTTTAGGAGAGTCCTGTTTTTTACAGGCAAATCTTAACTTTTTAAGAAACGGTTGAGTAAACCTCAATAATGCGTTGGGTTGTTTTGCCTATGTTAAAATCATTTTCAATTTTTAAAGCAAGCGTCGGGGCTTCGGTACGGTATTCATCCCTTTTTTGGTAGTAAAGTTTAAGTTCATTATATATAGTTTCCAGAGTAGGGGAAATGCCATCAATTTCTATAAAATTGGTAATAATGTATTTTTTGTAATTACTTAGCGTTATAACTCGTCCCATTCGATTGCTTTTTAATGAAATTACATTGGCTCCTCGGATAAGTCCTTCAATAGCAACTCTTCCAACGCCAAATATTAGTTCAGGAAAACTATTCAGCAAATCGATATCTTTAACAAAACCTAAATATACAATAGCCTTATCATTGAATTTTAAATTTGTTTCATTAACCAGTGCCTTTAATTCCTCAACTTTTTCTCCATCACCTATTAGCATTAGCTTTATGGCAGGGTTTTCCCGTTTTATCTTTTCTGTAGCTTGAATCAAAAGTTTAATTATCTCAAAATGCCTTTTATCGATTCGTGATATATATCCAATGACATTAGATTTAAAATTTGGCTTGATTTTCGGTTTAACTATTCCATTGGGAATGTATACTGATTTAGGTTTAATGGTTTTAAATCTATCCAAATTAGAAAGTGCCTGATATCTAACAAAAATAATCTTCGATGCTAACTTCCGCGCTATTGGTGACCGTAAATCGTGTTTTACTCGTCCGTGAACGGTAGCTACTACCGGAACTCTCGATATAAATCCAGACAAACATGCCGTGATTATTGATAGCCGTTGGTGGGCATGTATAACATCAATCTTATGCCTAAAGTTAAGGTAAACGATAAGGATTGCTTGTGCCAGAATCAAATTGCTTACAAGCGAAGGTATTGGTATAAATACCACCCGGTTGTCAAGCAACTCTTTTTGCCCTCCATTCCGCGATACCAAAATTACCTGATGGTTATTTGCCACTAATTCGTTGCACAACTCCCTTACATGGTTCTCAGCACCACCAAAGTCGAAACGGG
Source organism: Bacteroidales bacterium Bact_07 (assembly GCA_001603415.1). GTDB lineage: Bacteria > Bacteroidota > Bacteroidia > Bacteroidales > Tenuifilaceae > Tenuifilum. Next base: position 1,117 of record LUYY01000149.1, read on the forward strand.
TTACAAGTTGAAGAATGCGCATTTTGGGCAAGCGTATTATGGAATAAATATAGAAAGAATTTTGTTTAGGAGTTGAAAGCCTGGAGTAAGAAAACAGGAGTACCTGAGCACTAAACCCCTCAAAGCGGATCAGGTTCCCGCTTATGCGGGACAGGTTCCCGCTAATGCGGGACAGGTTCCCGCTAATGCGGGACAGGTTCTGGAATCTGGAATTTTAAATCTGGAATTTTGAATTAAATACTCCTTTATCCTTGCCTTCCCATCTAAACTAAACGCTACCCAATAATTCCCATTACCTTTTTCGCACCTTCAATTATTACACTCATTTCGGCTGCGTGTTGGAATTGAATTTGTCTAACGCATGGCGTTAGCGCTTTAGCTTCTTTCAACTTAAACGAATGCTTATCGAAACGGGCATAAACATGGTCGGTCTCGTAAATGTACTCATCGGAAGTTTCCGAAAGGGTTTTAATTCCTCCTTTCTGCTTAAATATCAGAACCAGCCTGTCCTTCAGGATGCTTAGCATGTAACCTTCGTCGTCGTCCTTGAACGATTTGGTGGTTAGGTGTAGCTTGGGCTTATCCATGTAGGGTGCACCCTCGGTGGGGCAGAATGTGGAACAGTTACCACACTCGTTGCAGAAATTGGCAATATTCAGTATTTGAACGGTTTGCTTTACCTCAAAGGTAAAGTCGGGTTGAACTTCAATTGTACCATCGGTACCTACCAGAACCTTTTCCAGCTGATACCTTACTGGTTTAATAGAATACGCATAGTTTGCCAGGTTTGGGCAAACGGTTGTGCAAATACTGCATGCCTCATCGCATTGCAAACAGCGAGCGCTTTCCTCTGTTACGGTCTTTTCATCGGGGGTTTTGGTTACCAGCTCAAAGGTTCTGCTCTGGTCAGCTGATGGTTCATGGTGTTGATACCCATACCTTCGAGTGGAACGCATAAGCATCAGCTCACGGTAATCGTGTTTCTTCTCGGGTACCGTTGTAGCAATTCTTGTAAAACCACACTGGTTGATAATCTGTTCAGCTGCCTTGCGGCCATCGCCAATAGCATTAATGGCTGTTGAAGCTCCGCGTAGCGCATCGCCACCAATGTAAACATTGACCAATAGGGTTTTGTAGCTGCGGGTATCGGCTTTTAGCAACTCGTTGGGAACAAAATCGATATCAAGGGCTTGGCCAATGGCCGGAATTATCGCATCGCAATCGATCTCAAACTCTGAACCTTCAATTTTTATAGGTCTTGGCCTACCATTGGTATCGTATCCTTCCAGCTTCATCAGGCTGCACAGTAGTCCTTTAACCTTCCCGTTTTGAGTGATAACCCTTTCGGGGGCTGCAAGTTCTATAATCTTTACTCCCTCGGCCATTACGGCTTTAATTTCACCTTCGTCGGCGGGCATTTCGTTTATGGTTCGGCGGTAAACAATGGTAACCTTGCCATCTAATCCAACCAGTCGGTGTGCCGTGCGGGCTGCATCCATGGCGGTATTCCCGCCGCCAATTATCACTATGTGCTTACCAATGTGCTTTATGGTGCCTGCCTTAACCCCAGTCAAAAAGGTTAACGGGTCAATCACACCTTCGGCATCAATGCCGGCAATATCCATTTGAGCCGATTTTTGTGCTCCGGCCGAAATGTAAACAAAGTCGTAGCTGTTTTTTAGCTTGGTAAACTCGTTGCGGGTTACCGGGCGATTGTAATGTATGCTAACCCCTAACTGGGTAATCCTTTCAATATCCGTATCTATAGCTTTATCGGTGAGTCTGAAACCCGGTATGGCATACCGCACCATTCCGCCAGCCTTAGACTTGCTCTCAAAAACATCAACCTTAAAACCATTAATGGCAAGGTAAAATGCACACGACAAGCCAGATGGGCCAGCTCCAATAATGGCTACCTTTTTGCCGTTTGGCTGAGTAGGACTAAGTTTAATATTGGCATTCTCAGCAATAAAACGCTTTACATCGCGTATTTGCAAGGGATTATCGTAGTTTATGCGGGTGCACTTGTTCTGGCATAGGTGGTCGCAAACCATTCCAGTGGTATTGGGAAATGGGTTGGTTCGCAGAATAACCTCAAGCGCCTTGGGGTAGTTACCCTCCGATGCAAAATGCAGATATGATGGGATTTCCTGATTGGTAGCACAGGTATCAACACAGGGTGCTGCAATGCAATCGAAGTAATCGAGCTTACGGTTGGTTTTGATTGATGGCTCCCGGAAATGGGTGTTTCGGTAACGCTCATCATCCAAAACCTGCTTTGCGTAAGCGTTCAGGTTTTCAAGCGCCTCGTTGCCAGTCGGCCACGATATGTTATAGTTGCCAAAGGTATCTTTTAAATTATCGATATACTGCTTTAAACGGCCATACCCACCGGGTTTGAGTAAATCGGACGAAACCGTTACGGTTTTAAATCCGCATCCTATGACCCTTGATACGTTAAAAGCATCGACACCGGCCGAAAACGACATGAGCAGATTACCCTTAAACTCATTTTGCAACTTTTTGGCAAGATTTATTGAAATGGGGTGTAGTGCCCTGCCGCTCATATACATCATATCGACCTCGCCGGGGAATACATGCTTGTTATTAATGCTTTCGAGCGTATTGGTAAGCTTAACGCCAAAGGTAAGGTTTAGCTTTTGGGCATCGTGGCTAAGGGCATTTATAAGCTTTATGGCATCGGGATATTTAAGGTCGTGCTCAAAGGCTATGTCGGGCACTTTGGTTTTGAATCCAAGTTTACCATTCAGTATTTCCCTGAGCTCAGTGCTTCCCAAAAGGGTAGGGTTGAGCTTAACCAGGGTGTGCAGCTTGCGTTCGGTAAGCAGGTAACGGGCAATATCCTCAATCTCGTTGGCCGGACAGCCATGCATGGTTGAAAGTGTGATGTTGTCCGATAGCTTTGCCGGAATATCGATGTTTACTATTGAAGGGTAAACTGTTTTCAGTTCCGCAACCATTAGGTTTAGTTCATCGGTGGCGTTGTGCATCTTATCCAAAAACCACTGAACGTTGGGCTTTTTAATACCCTCAAGGTTATAGCCAACGCTCATGTTAAATACCATGTTGAGCTTGCTACCAAGCTGCAGCTTATGGTTCAGGATATGAATGATAACCCATGCCTTGAGGTACTCCATGAAGCTCTCCTCAACTTTGAGCTCCTGCGACCACTCACAGTTGTATCCCTCGTCCTGCATGTCGATGCAGGGCTTGACAATCTCAAGCTCATCGAGGGTTTGAATGGTTTTCAGTTCAATGTATCGGGCTCCCATGAGCCAGGCAATAATTATATTGTGCGCAAGCTGGGTGTGCGGGCCGGCCGCTACACCTATAGGGGTATCAATTTCATAACCAAAAATGTTTGCCGGCAGCTTACCCTTATTGGGATTGTAAAAGAGTTCCGCTGGATAACCAAAAACAGTTTTGCCTGTGTCAAGTTCACTTAGAATGATTTCCAGCAATTGTTTGGCCGGTATGGGTGAAAACTTATCGCTCATATACCATGTATATTTACCACAAAACTATAAAATATGCCGTAGCGTGTTAACTTTGTATGCCTTTTTATTGCTATTTGGTAAAGAATTTTGAAATATTGCTGAATGAAAGAAAAATTTTCCGCGGTTATTCTGGCTGCCGGTTCATCGGGGCGGATGGGGCACGATAAGGCATTGCTGCCTTTCGACCCGCAGCGATGCTTTGCCCGCAAGCTCGCCGACGAATTCTTTGCCTTTGGCTGCAACAGGGTGGTTATGGTTACCAATAGCGATGTGATAGAAAAGGTTAAGGCTGGCAACTACCACCTTGGCGATATTGACATTATCCTTAATCCCAATCCGGACTTAGGCCGTTTCCACTCGCTTTACCTGGCCTTACAGGCCATTGATGTTCAGCATGTATTCATGACCAATGCCGATAACCCCTTTGCCAATACTGCTACACTTGGGCAACTCTGGCAGCATGCTTTACAGGCCGACTACGTTTGTCCGGCATACCAAGGTAAAGGCGGACATCCCATTTTAATCTCACCGCGAATAGTGAACGCAGTGAAGGCCGAGACTAACCTTGAATCGAATTTAAAAGATTATCTAAATCGATTTAGCAAGCTATACGTTCCGGTTTCCGATGAGCTGATACTTGTCAATTTCAATACGCCAGAAGATTACTGGAAGTTGGGATTCTTCAATTTTTAAGTTGTGAACTAAGCATTAATAAATCAAATCATCTTCTGTTAATTCGTATATCGTTAACCATCCATCTTTTATAAAATGGTTTCCAGTTGTTTGATTCTTTCTTTATTAATTAAAAAGTAGTCTAATTCCATACTTTTTTGTGCGTTTTCAATAATTTTAATTTCTTCTTAGTTCAGTTCTTAAAGTTGATAAACTAACCGGTCTATTGTGTTTTTTAATCAATCATTTGTTTTGAAGCCCATT
>LUYY01000150.1 GCA_001603415.1 Bacteroidales bacterium Bact_07
ACTTTATTTCTTGTTGTTATCCATGTGCTTTTTGTAGCGATTCATGAACTTATCCACACGACCGGCAGTGTCAACCAACTTAACCTTACCGGTGTAGAATGGGTGTGAAGTGTTCGAAATTTCAACCTTTACCAAAGGATACTCAACGCCATCGATTGTAATGGTGTCCTTGGTATTCACAGCCGACTTGGTGATAAATACATGCTCGTTCGACATGTCCTTGAATGCCACCAGACGGTAATTTTCCGGATGTATTCCCTTTTTCATTGTATTATTAATTTGTTTACTTCCAACTTCGGTTTAATGGGCTGCAAAGTTATCAACTTATATTTAAATATCAAACTATTGCAGCTAAAAAATGATTGGTCAGGAAGTGATTTTTTAGTTCCTTCGGTTCAACTTGGCCAAAAGTTTGAGAATTTCGATGTAAAGCCAAATTAAGGTAACCATCAACCCAAAGGCGCCATACCACTCCATAAATTTAGGTGCGCCCGAAGCTGAAGCCTGATCGATAAAATCAAGGTCGATGATGATGTTTAGCGCTGCAACACCAACTACAATAAGGCTAAAGATGATTCCAAATGTTCCGCTACCGTGAATGAATCCTAAGTTTATGCCAAAGAAACTGAGAATAAACGAAACAAAGTAGGTTAATGCAATAGCACCAGTGGCGGCCAAAACCATCACTTTAAACTTACCGGTTGCCCTGATTGTTCCGCTACGGTATGCCAAAAGCATTAGAAAGAAAACGGCTAGTGTTAAGCCTACGGCTTGCATAATAATGCCTGCACCATAGTTAGCAGCAAAAAAGGCCGATATTCCGCCAAGGAATATACCCTCAAGCAAGGCGTAAACCGGGGCTGTATAAGGCGAAGTTTTAGGGGCAAATATCACCACCAGCGATGTAATGAAACCACCTATTCCACCTACCAGCATCCACGGAACAACCGATGCGGGATTTACACTTTCAAAAAAGATACGCCAGGTGTATGCTGCTCCTAAAATTACCAATGCAAGCATGAGCAATGCCTTATTCAGTGTTCCCTGAAGGGTCATTACCTCAGCACCCGATGCATAACCAGCCTTAGTAAAAATCCTGTCGGATAGGGCAGGATTTGACGATTTAGTTAAATTCATACCAATGAAGTTTTTAAAATTCAAAACGCAATTATCAAAAAATATGCCATGCAAAAGTAACAGATTATTCGGCCAATTCAAAAAGTAACTCGTTACCAACCCAGGCAGCCAGTTCATTCTCGCTCTCGGTCATCCGACTGGCAGTTTCTGAAACCTTTGCAGCCAGTGCAGGGCTACGCTTGGCAATCTCGCGCAGTGCAAACCGGGCAGCCGACTGGGTTAAATCGGTCATCTCCTCGGCCATGTTTTCAACAATGCCTATATATGGTTCCAGCAAACTTTCCTTAAGTGAAGTATCGGATGCTTTTCGGGCAATGATAAGCAAGCCAGCCTTACGCATCAGTTCATCGCTGCTTAGGCACCATTCAATGCTGCGTGATAGGGCAAACTCCGATTTCCAAAGTAGGTTAGCGCAAACCTGCTCAACAATCTCAGGATTGGTAAACTCTGTCGCCCATTCATCTATTTGCTCACCTGTCAATTTTTCAGGGTCGGCAATCAAGCTTGCCAGAATTTTACACTCCCTGATATCTTCTCTATAAAGTTCAAGTGCCAGCTCATGGTCGCCCATGTATGGCTTGGCCAAATCCTTGAGCATAGGAATGGGAACGCCGTAGTTTACTTTGTAAATAATGCCGGCAAGCCTCATGTTCTCAGCAACCTCGCCATTAGCCCTATGCATTATTTGCGATTTTATTTCCAGAACCTTATCCAACGTTGTCATAGTCCTACCAATTTTGCTCAAAATTACACTGAAAAAATTCTGTTTCAAAGCATAAAGCGAAGAATTCAGGGGGCAGAAATCAGAAGTCCGAAAACACCAAATCCTTATCTGCACACGTTACAATGATCGCTAATTACCCCCTTGGTTATTTAAACTTATCATAATTCCCGCTATACGGGAAAAGCTCCTTGTCATTAATCAAAACTTAGAGAAACGACCATGCAAAAGCAAATGCCAAAAGGGTTATGAGAGAATATGCCAAAAATACTTTTACTGGCACATACGTTACCGCTGGAATTTTCAGGCTGTAGGCGTTGTATGCCATAAGCAAAACCTTTTCGAGGGTGTAAACAATAACCGTAGCGGCAGCCACACCATTTATTCCGAAATACTTAACCAGTAAAAGGCTGAGGATTATATTTAGAGTCATTTCGATAATGGATATGAATAAAACGGCCATGTTTTTGCGTAGTCCCTGAGCAATGGTTTGCGGGAATAGCACCCTGCTTACTACAATCAAACAGTATATCATAAAAACATTGGCGCTATCATGGAATTCGGCTCCAAAAACCGAAGGGAATAACCATCGGGCGAAAAGGATTGCAGCAATGGAAACAGGAAAAAGAATGTGCATTAGCCGCAGGCTCTCATTTCTGAGGTTGTTGAGATTTTGCTTCAACTTTTGCCTATCGGCAAAATCGGCCAGCATGGAATTGCTTAGCGATACAGCAAGTATTGTAATTAGAGGAATCTCGCGAGCGCCAAAGCGGTAAACCGCAAAGGTTGATGAATCGTAATAGTATCCAATTATCAATTGGTCGATATACAAACCCGAACTGCTTATAAGGAATTTTAATGAAAGTGGAATGCCATCGCCAAGGTAACCCTTCAAAAAATCTACATTGATGCTATATTTTGAATTGATGCCAATAAGGTAAAGCAACCAAACGAAACGGATTGCCGACACACCAATCAATCCCAAAACAGTAAAGGCAACATCTAAACCCATTAGAACAGGCAAAAGCACCAAAACAATTTGAATTCCGTAAGTGATTAGCCCATAGTACAACATGGATTTATACTTTGCCCGTAATAGGTAAATGTATTCAACCATGGTGGAAGGCGTGCTCAAAAGCAAGTATAACAGCATCAGGTAAAAAAGACGCCTGTCCTCAAACGTGGCAATACCTTTAAGGGCATTACTAAAAGCCAAAGCAGCAATACAGGCCAACACAGTAAGCCCCACTATAACCAGAAAAGCGTTAAACAGACGATTATCGTTTGAGATATCTTGACTACTGTCGTAAAGAGGTAGTAATGCCTGAATTAAACCTGTAACCCAAAATGTGGTGAGAAGTCCACTGATGAAAAGCACAGCCTCATAATTTCCAATTGCTGTTTTGCCATATCCAAACCTTGCCATAGCAATTCCAATGGTAAGCATGGCAATAAACCGCAATACTTGAGAAGCCTGAAGGGCACGAGTTGAATTAGCGGTAAGGCTTAGCATTAAAAATGTGGTTTATTATTGCGAAGGTAATAAAATAGAAATTGCATCGCCGATGAATCAAATTACTTTTGGAACATTTTTGCATTTAGAAAAAATGTTTTTACCTTTGCAGCCGCAATTGAGATGGTGGATGTAGCTCAGCTGGTTAGAGCACCAGATTGTGGATCTGGGGGTCGTGGGTTCAAGTCCCATCTTCCACCCTAACCCGGTCCAAAGCCGGGTTATTTATTTTTCAGCGCTAACAACCCTTGGTAAACATTCCTATTACTAAACAAACAACCATTTTTTCGTAAAAAACCGATACCATCAGGTTTAACTTAAATAATAGTCTTAGGTCATTGGCATAAATCGACCAATCCGTTTTAGCAAGCGGCAATTTACTTATATTTGCATTCTATAACCTCATT
>LUYY01000151.1 GCA_001603415.1 Bacteroidales bacterium Bact_07
GGCCAGCACCTGCCCGCTGCTGTTGCGAAGCACGGCCTGGTAGCTGAACCCGGTGGGTTGCTGTGCTGCGGCGGTAACTGCAAATATTAAGGCCAGCAGCAGAATGTTTAACTTCCTCATGTCTGTATATTTTGAGATTTATTTTAAAAAGACAAGTTAAGGTAATCACCGTTTTTTGTCAAGTGCTTAGCCTGATTTTTAACGAAAGGATTAAAAAAATCTGCCCCCGATTGGAGGCAGATTTTAGGGGTAAAGGCAGGCATTAATCTATTTTGCCTGAAGCAAATCTTTAAGAACTTGGAGTTCAGTCTTTAAAGTCTCTATTTCCTTTTGTTGGGCTTGATTTTGAAGGATAAGCTCTTGCACAGCTTTAATGGTTACTATCTGTGAATTGTAGGTATCAATTTGGAGTATTTGATCTCCTGAGTCATTCAGAAACTCGCCACTCTGTTTAACTGATTCAGGAAAAACATTTTGATACTCCTGTGCTATAAAATTGTAGTAGTAAATGTTTTGTATTGAGGGATGCTTTTGTCGATAAGATTCGCTGTACTTAAACTTTACGGGTCGGAGCTTAAGTATTGTCTGGCAAGCATTGTCTATATCGGTAATGTCGGTTTTAATTCTCCTGTCAGAGTTAGCTAACCAGCCCCCTGCAGTTGTTTTGGATGCCTCTCCTTCAACTTCGAGTTGATTTGCAGCAGCAGCCCTCGAAACTCCTACTTTTGCATTAAACCTCAATAAGGGTGTGTCAAATTCACCGTAAATCAAGGTGTATTCCGGGGTTTCATTTGCATTTGATATATAGAGCTTATTTGATCCTGTTTCCGATGAACCTGCGTTATACCCTATAAAAACATTTGACGAACCAGCTAAATTATACCCAGCTAAAGTACCAATAATGGTATTATAATTTCCTGTACCTCCATTATATGCGGCATAGGATCCTAAGATAAGATTGCTTCCACCGGCAGTAATTTTATATCCTGCGAGGCTGCCAAGAAAAGTATTATTTACTCCTGTAGTAAGATACTCACCTGCGGTATGCCCAATTATGGTGTTCCCGTACTCGGTAGAATGGTAACCAGCATTTCGTCCAACAAAAATATTACCCGAACTGGAAATATTTGATCGGCCAGCATCATTACCCAAAAATATATTATTTGTACCATTAATATTGGAATACCCAGCTCCCTGACCAATAAAATTATTGCTCCAACCGGTTTGGTTGTTAATACCGCTTTCGTGCCCAATAAAAACATTATGGCTGCCATCGGTGTTTGAAGTACCGCTAAGATAGCCCAAGAAAACGTTATAACTTCCTGCAGTATTGCTATAACCTGAATTATAACCTACAAAAGCATTGTATCCTCCAGTAGTATTGGTGTAACCCGATTGGAAACCTAAAAAGGTGTTGTAGCTGGCTTGGTTTGAGCGACCGGATGAGTTGCCAAGAAAAACGTTATAGTTACCAGTAGTAGAATATTCTCCACTATTTTCACCAATCATAATGTTGCTACGCCCAGTTGTATTGCTTAACCCACTCCGATTTCCAATAAAGACATTGTAACTTCCATCCAGGTTCGAAATTCCACTGTTACTCCCTAAAAAAACATTGTTTATGCCCGAAACATTATGGTAACCACTGGATGACCCAATAAAAACATTATCGCTTCCAGTTGTGTTGCTAGACCCACTTACATAACCCATAAAAATATTATTATTCCCAATAGTATTTTCGTACCCAGCCCCGTCGCCAATCATTACATTTAGGCTGCCACTTGTGTTTTTCCAACCGGTAAGAGTTCCCAGAAATACGTTTCGTTGTCCGGTAGTATTAAAAATACCGCTTTGATAGCCCAAGAATAAGTTAAAATCACCTGTAGTATTACTTTGCCCGCTTTGAACACCTATAAATATATTTCTAGAACCACTGGTATTTTCGTATCCGGTTTTAAAGCCTAAGAAAATATTTCCAAATCCAGTAGTATTAGAAAACCCACTTTCGTTCCCAGCAAAGAAATTAAGAGTACCCGAACCATCGGATGCCCCAATATTATTATACCCAGCCTTAAAGCCTAAAAAGATGTTGTTATTGCCTTCTGTGTTGGAATATCCAGCCTGATAACCCATAAATGAGTTGTAAAGACCAGTTGTAATGGATTTCCCTGCTTCGTAACCAATTAAGTAATTATCCTTTGTAAGTTGTATTAACTGAGATGATGAATTTTTGCCGTTGGTGAGCCCACCTACCGCAAATCCACCCTTTGCCCCCTTACCCGGGTTTTCATTGATGTAAATTCTGGCCGAGTCGGGGTTGACAAAAAGCAAATCCTGTGCAACAACCGTTTTGGTCTGGTTGGTGAGCCCGCCTACTGCAAAGCCACCCTTGGCGCCTTTCCAGGCCTTCTGCTTAACGTAAACCCTTGCACTGTCGGGGGTTATGCGCAGGTACTCCACCGGGGCACCCTTGGTCTGGTTGGTGAGCCCGCCCACGGCAAAGCCACCCTTGGCCCCCTTGGTGATGGCGCTGTCGGGGATGTTTATACGAACACCCTCCTGGTAAACCCCAAAGAGCACCGCGCCCTGGCTGTTCTTTACCTCAAAGATGGGGTCATCGGGGTTGCCCGTGGGGTTGCCCTGAACCACCAGGCTGTTGGCGAAGTTCAGGTTGGGCAGCCCGGTCACCGTCTCGGGGCCGCTCCATACCGCTACCGACCCCACTTCCCCCGTACCCTTAACCACCCCGGCCAGGTTGGTGCTATCGGCGTAGCGCGCGTAGGGCACCGCCAGCATCCGCTGGGTGCCCATGGTGAGGTAGTCGGTCCCGTTGGTGCTTAGCTCCACCTTCAGGAATACACCTCCCGTGGGCCAAGGTACTTGCCCGAAACTGCCCGACACCACGGTTCCCTTGCCTATCTCAAGGGTAACCACTCCGCGCGAGTCGGTCTGCACGGCATGGCCCTCGGCGTAGTAAACCGTTGAGCCAGCCTCATTCGTCAGGCTGAGCCTCAGGGTCACGTTCTGGTTGGCCAGCACCTGCCCGCTGCTGTTGCGGAGCACAGCCTGGTAACTGAACCCGGTGGGTTGCTGCGCTGCGGCGGTGATAGCAACTACCAAGGCCAACAGCATACCATTAATTTTTCTCATGAATAATTTTTATTTGTTGAAAAACACAAAAAAGACAGGCCGTTTGCTGATTTCAAAACTTATATCAAACTATTCTAAAGAAAATTACCTGAATGCTTTACAGTTAAATGAAATCAACAGTTCTGCTTAAAAATACGAGTACATTCAATTGATTACCAATACAATATCACCTCCCCAATTCAAACATAAATTTCAGGTTATGATGGTCGTCCCATAAAAAGTAAAATATATATTGCCATAACTTTATGACAACAAAAAATAGAATATTCCTTAAGGCAAAAAAGAGGTAGAAAAGCTACTCCTTCACAAGCTTCACAATCCGGTTAAGGTTATCTCTCTCTAGAGTAACTTTAAGCAGATAAATACCTGAGCGAATCTCCGATAGGTTCAATTCAACCGGTACCGACTGCTCAACTGCCATTTCCTTTGATATTACTTTCCGTCCGGTTATATCGTAAAGTTCAAAGGTGGCTTTCCCCGCAATATTAGGAATATCAACCTTAACCTTAACAAAATCCTTTGCCGGGTTAGGATAGATAGAAATATCGTTTACGGGATTAGAAGGTTTCTCAACAGAGGTTGTAAACAAGTTTCCCTGCTGGAATCCTTGTGTTAAAATATAGTTTGTGGAAGATAAAGTTGTATATGCAACCTCACCAAGTGTCCAGCTAATTGATAAGCCTGCAGTTGAGTTTTCAAAGTATCCACCACCGGCGGCAATTACCTGCATCGGTATGTCCTGCGACCATGCCGTTAGCGTGAATAGCGATAAAATTGCAGCGTAGATCTTCTTCATCAGATGACATTTTTAATAGTTCATTTAAGCAAGTTAAAACATATTAATCCAAAAGTCAATTTTTTTACATTAATTTGAACTTATTTATTATCAACGTACCAATTTAATTGTTAAAGGTAAAACAATGAAAGAGAGAGCAGAAGCATTAAATAGGCAATTCGAGGGGAATGATGCGTACAGCGTACTTGAGTGGTTTCTTAAAGAATTTAAGGGAAGAATAGCCCTTAGCTCAAGCATGGGCGCCGAGGATCAGGTGCTAACCGATATGGTTATGAAAATTGACCCTGAGATTAGAATTTTTACACTTGATACAGGGAGGTTATTTTACGAAACCTACGAGCTGATTGAACGCACATCGCTGAGGTACAAAAAGAATATTGAAGTTTTTTTCCCATCGCCTCACGACGTTGAAACAATGGTAAACGAAAAGGGGATTAACCTTTTTTACCAAAGCATCGAAAATCGTAAGGAGTGTTGCAGAGTTCGTAAGATAGAACCTCTAAAAAGGGCATTCCGGGGTTTAGAGGTATGGATTTGCGGCCTTCGCCGCAACCAATCGGCTACCCGCACCAGTAATCAAATGGTAGAGTGGGACGAGGCCAACGGTTTAATTAAGCTAAACCCCCTTATCGACTGGGACGAACAGAAGGTATGGGATTACATTAAAACTAACGGTGTACCCTACAATCCGCTACACGATAAAGGTTTCCCAAGTATTGGTTGCCAACCATGCACAAGGGCCATTGAGCCGGGCGAGGATGTTAGAGCTGGCCGATGGTGGTGGGAAAATCCCGAAACCAAGGAATGCGGATTACACAATCGCAAAAAATAAGAAAAGCCCCTTAAAGGGGCTATTCTTTGAGGTACCGAGCGGATTCGAACCGCTGTACGTGGTTTTGCAGACCAGTGCCTAACCTCTCGGCCACGGTACCATTTGCGACTGCAAAGATACAAAAAAAATCAATCCTGCAAATTTTTATAGTCTATTCAAAACTTGCGCTCAAGCGATACACTAACCTTTTCAATCTTTCCGCCTAAAGGTGGGTTTAACTTCGATACTTTTACCCACACCCTTTTTACATCGCTGAAATTTTCATGCACCGCCGAAACTATGCGTTCTGCAACGTGTTCCAGCAATTTCGATTTCTGCTGCATCTCCTTTTTAATCAGATTGTAAACAATCTGATAGTTTATGGTATCGTTAAGATTATCGGATTCTTGAGCGGCTTGGGTATCGGCTTCAATTAAAATGCTTACCTGAAACTGATTCCCTACCACCTGTTCCTCCTTAAAACAGCCATGGTAAGCATAGAACTCCATGTTTTCAATCTCGATAATTGCCATTACCTTAATATATTTAGGGGAATAATCCTAAAAAGGGAATTAAAGAGTTAAAAGCCAAGCCTGGGATGTCAAGTGCAATCCGCGAACACGCTCTAACTCCCTAAGCGCCCTGTCACGATTGGTAAACTGAAATATCGCAACCCGGTAAACATTATTTCCAGGAATGACAAATGGCTTATAACCTAATTTCGAAACCTCGTCAATAAGCTTTTGCGCATTAGCCTGGCTGGAAAAACTGCCAATTACAATATAGTATGTCTTACTTTCCGATTCAGTCTTATCCTGATATAAAAGCGCGCTTTTCTTGTCAATTGGCACAATAAGGCTTTCGTGCTGTTTGGCAGCCATTGCTGATGAGGTTCCAGCAGAATCCGATTTGACTTGGCTTTCAACAGTAATGGAATCGGACTTGGGTTCCTTTATGGCCTGTTGTTTGGCATCTTCTTTATTAGCCTCATCAACAGCAACAGAGGTAGTTTGGGCAATGTTCTCCGATTTGCCGTTCTCCCAAAACCTCAACTTAGGTACATATACAAATGCAATTCCTATTGCTATAACTAACACTAAAACCAAGAGGACTGCAATAACCGGCTTTGAACGCTTATGTGGTTTTGCTAGAGGCTCAATCCGTGATGGTTTAACCTTTGCTTCGGGCATTGGCTTACCCTCAACAGCCTGGCTTAACGGAGGTGTTTCCACCTTGGGGCTGCTTTCAACCTTTGCAGCCTTTTGATAGGCTGATGTAATATCAACGGGTGGTAAAAAGGCTGATGTTGCTAAAGTATCATCGGCAACCAATTCAATTTTCCCATCAAAACCAGACCTTAGCGAGCCAATCCCAGGTAAATGAACTATCTCACTATTGTTTAATTTATCCTGAATAAACTTACAGTATTCTTCAACCTTATTTGCAGCCTCAGTTTTCGAGAAGCCTAAACTTGTCTCGATGTAATTCTCCAGAGCCTCATCGTTGAACGAACGGCTGGGGTCAAAAACATAGTACTCGGCAGGAGGTAAAAGCGTTTTACCATCGTCGGCCAAACGGGCCGATTCATACTTCCGCACAATACTGCCAAGCCCCGGAAGGCTAACGTAATCGTTGGTTTGCAAAATTTTTTGCACTATAGCATTCAGTTCCAATGCTGTAGGGTGTTTGGGGTTTAACTAACAAATGTATAAAAATATTTGGGTTAAATCAAAATCGTAGGCCGATGGAATTAAAAAAAGATTGTTCATTATATGGATTAAACAAGTAGAGGTTGCCCATAAAAAAGGACAACCTCTACTGCCAGAGCAATCGGTACCCCGCCTAAAACTTGTACCAGAAACCAATTCCCATAGAGTACGAAAGCCCATTTTCATATTTCTGATTGAATGGAGCAATCCAATCGTTGGAATCGACCTTACGCTCTTGAGTAGCTAAACCAACCTGAAAACCTAAGTCGATGCCCAGATTTTCCTTTAACTTAAGGCTTGCACCGGTATTAAGCCAAATGGTATTGTTCTCAAATTCCATTTCCGACTGGTATTGCCTTTTCATTTTATAGGGAGCGTAAGTACAGCCAATGCCCCAGTTAAACTTATCGGAGAACTGATACTCAGCAGCTACACCAAAATCGATTCCATTGTGGTAGTAATCGGCCATGTCAACTCCATCAACATCCTTATCGAGGTTAAGCATGGAGTAGAATGAAACGTTCATGTTATAGTGAAGAGTAAGTTTTTCGTTGGCGTTGTAGGCTACACCAAGGTTGTATGTAGGAACATAGGTCGATTTCACTTTTTCGCCATCGGTGAATAATCCGCCGCTCTTATTATCGTTTACCTTGGTTTCGAGTTTCATTTCGGTGAAGTAGCGGAAAGTGTTAGCAATTAAGAGGTTTTGCATGGGTTTTATATCAACACTACCAATAAACCCAAAACTTTGACCGGTAAAATCAACATCAATTTCAGTACGGGGTATTGGAACTGCCGAAGGAGCAGGATTGTATGTAATATCCAACCAACCCTCCTGATGATTCATCTGGCGGGAATACTGAAAAGCGCCACCAACCGATAACCAATCGTTAACCCGGTAGGCAGCACCAAACCATCCACCAACACCGTAAGCAGAACCGTTAAAACTTGTTTTAACACTGTAATCGGTTACGGGGCCTGGTATCATTGATGCGCCAATCATTGTCATCACATTTAAATACCCTAAACGCTCAAATGTTGGCAAGCCATCGTTATAGTTACCAGCACCACCACCATTGGTAATACCTGCAAACATGAATAGGGCTAACCTATCCTTT
>LUYY01000152.1 GCA_001603415.1 Bacteroidales bacterium Bact_07
TCTCACAATAAAAAAAGAGTCTAACACTAAAAAGTTTAAAGCATTTGTTGTTCTGTTGCTTTAATAACCTAACTTTTGCTTAAACTGATTGGTTTAACAACCCCTTAAAGTATAACTCTATCCAAATCTTTCGACATCCTATTCATAATGGCATAAAGATCCTTAAGCCTCAGGAGCAACTGATTGGTTTCCTCTACCTGGTCGGACTTGAGTTTGCTAAGTTCATCCGTTAACTTGCCAATGGCCAGCTTAAGAACCTTGCTTTTATAAACCATAATGGCTTTGGGGATGGCTGTTTGAAGGAAATCGGCACCCTCAGTTACCTCGGCCTTATGCTTCTCCCAAATACGGCTAAGCACGTATTTCTCCGTAAGTAAATCTACTGCCATCTGGCTAATCTCAGGGTCGCTATGGTTAATAAAATACCTGTTGTCCACCTCTACATGCGTTTCCAGCAAACGCACGTATTCATCAAAAATCTTTTTGTAAACCAAATTCTGAAACTCTAAATCATCGTTTAAAATCTCATCAATGATGAAGTGTGCAACGGTTATTGTGATAATCTCATTGGAATCGTCAACCTCCTGGCTGAATAGCACCTCATTCCCATTATTAAGCAAAAAACGCACTATTTCTTTTTCCTGTTCCTCGCAATTAATGCCCTTAACATAAGAGGGTATTTTGGGGGTTTCGTGCTCCCGAACTATCTCGGTTCGTTCACGTTGGAGCAATTGCTCCATTCGACTTCTGCGTAGCTTACCAACCTCAGAGTAAAGCACATCCTCGCCAATATCCATTAAGCGGGCACACTCCTTGATGTAAACCGCCCGAATAACCTGATCGGGGATTGCGCTTATTGAGCGCACTATATCGGTAATAAGACTGGCACGCTTTATGGGATCGTTCTTGGCTTCGTCGAGAAGTAGGCGGGTTTTAAATTTGATGAAATCGGTTTCGTTCTGGATGATATAATCGAGCACCTCCGTTGCACTATGGGTACGGGCAAAACTATCGGGGTCTTCGCCCTCGGGCAAGAGCACCACCTTTACGTTAAGCCCTTCCTCCAGAATCATATCGATACCCCTGAGCGAGGCCTTGATACCTGCAGCATCGCCATCGTAGAGTACGGTAACGTTTGGCGTAAAACGCTTAATCAACTTGATTTGATCCTGCGTGAGCGAGGTTCCTGAGCTGGCCACCACATTCTCGATACCAGTTTGGTGTAATGAGATAACATCGGTGTACCCCTCAACCAGAAAGCATTTATTTTCCTGGGTGATGGCTTTTTTGGCATGGTAAATACCGTAAAGCACTTCGCTTTTGTGGTAAACCTCGCTTTCGGGACTGTTAAGATACTTGGCTGTTTTTTTATCGGCTTTGAGTATTCGCCCGCCAAATCCTATAACCCTGCCGCTAATGCTATGAATGGGAAACATCACCCTTCCCGCAAAGCGATCGAAAGTAGTGCCATCGTCGCGTTTTATGGTAAGGCCTGTTTTAACAAGGTAATCAAGCTTAAATCCATCGCGGAGGGCGCTTTGGGTAAAGGCGTCGCGCTGATCGAGGCAGTAGCCCAGCTGAAATTTTTCGATGATATGATCCTTGAACCCTCGCTCGCGGAAGTAGGCCATGGCAATGGTTTTGCCATCGGAGTGCTTATGCAGCATGTCGGAAAAGTAGCGCTGGGCATACGAGTTGATTACCATAAGGCTCTCGCGCTCGTTCCGTTTCTCTATCTCCTCGGGGGTAACCTCTTTCTCTTCAATTTCGATGTGATACTTCTTGGCCAGGAATTTTAGCGCCTCCACGTAGTTAAGGCGCTCATGCTCCATTATGAAGTTAACCACATTGCCCCCCTTACCGCATCCAAAGCATTTGAATATGCCCTTCGACTGGCTAACAGTAAACGAAGGGGTTTTCTCGTTATGAAAAGGGCAAAGCCCCAAGTAGTTTACCCCACGTTTCCGGAGGGTAACATACTCCTTAACCACCTCAACAATATCGGCTGCAGCTATTATTTTATCAACTGTATGCTGATCAATCATTTAACACCACGTTTTTTGCCCTATTCATTTGTAAAGATAGTGTAAGATGATTTTATAACTCGATATTTTATGTATGTGTTTATGAACAACCGCGCTAAATTGATTAACCAAAGGTGTTAATAAGTGGTTGATAGTGGAAATGGCAGTTGGTGTTCCTATTGACAAACCTCTGATAAAAAAACCGCCTTTAAAAGGCGGTTTTTTTATTCCCTTGAAATGCCAATTATATTATATATGAATTGCCTCGCCGTATGCAGCGGCAGCGGCTTCCATAATTGCTTCGCTCATGGTAGGATGCGGGTGTATGCTCTTGATTAGTTCATGGCCTGTGGTTTCGAGGTTGCGAGCCACTACCAGTTCGGCTATCATCTCGGTAACATTACCGCCCACCATGTGGGCGCCAAGCAATTCGCCATACTTGGCATCAAATATCAACTTAACAAAACCATCGCGGTTTCCGGCTGCAGTAGCTTTGCCCGAGGCTGTAAAGGGAAATTTACCCACCTTAATTTCATGGCCTGCATCGCGAGCAGCCTTCTCACTCATGCCAACGCTCGATACCTCAGGCGTGGTGTAGGTGCAACCGGGAATGTTCTTATAGTTTACAGGATGTGGGTTAAGCCCGGCAATCTTTTCAACACAAACAATACCCTCGGCCGATGCAACGTGGGCTAAGGCTGGACCTGGTACTATATCGCCAATGGCGTAAACACCCTCAACATTGGTGCGGTAGAACTCATCAACCTTTACCTTACCCTTATCAACAGCAATACCTAATTCCTCAATTCCAATACCCTCAAGGTTGGGGGTAATGCCCACTGCCGATAGCACCACTTCGGCCTCAACCACCTCGGCTCCCTTTTTGGTTTGGATAGTAACCTTACACAAATCGCCCGAGGTGTCAACCGCCTCGACCGATGCTTCGGTTTTAACTGTTATGCCAGCCTTTTTGAAGGCACGCTCAAGGGTTTTACTTACCTCCTCGTCCTCCAAAGGAACAATATTGGGCATGTACTCAACCAGGGTTACCTTGGTGCCAATTGCATTGTAAAAGTAAGCAAACTCACTTCCAATGGCACCTGAACCAACAACAACCATCGATGCGGGCTGCTTGGGTAAGGTAAGAGCCTGACGGTATCCTATTACCTTTACCCCATCCTGTTTAAGGTTTGGCAGTTCGCGCGAACGCGCACCAGTGGCAATAATGATGTGTTTAGCTGTGTAATCGGCTTGGGTGCCATCGGCAGCGGTAACCGTTACGGTATGGTTATCCTTTAGCTTGCCAAACCCGTTAATAACGGTGATGTTGTTCTTTTTAAAAAGGAACTGAATGCCCTTGCTCATGGCATCGGCTACACCACGGCTGCGAGCAATCATCTTCTCAAAATCGGGTTTTACATCGGCGGCTACCACACCGTATTCGGAAGCATGCGAAGCATACTCGAAAACCTGGGCACTTTTCAGCAATGCTTTGGTGGGAATACATCCCCAATTCAAACAGATACCGCCAAGGTTCTCTTTTTCAACCACGGCTACCTTCATTCCAAGCTGACTGGCGCGTATGGCAGCAACGTAGCCACCGGGGCCACTTCCGATTACTATTAGGTCGAAATTCATAGTTTCAAATTTTTGTTTGTCAAAATTACAATAACAAATGGAATGGGAAAATGTTAGATGTAATACTTGTCATTAATCGTTTACTGGCAGCCCTGTTCATATTGAATTAGGATTTCAAGTGTTTGCTCTGAATTGGTATTTGAACTTAAACAACCGTATTTAAAAAACAAAACCTGATAACCTGAAGATCACAGTTCAATGACAATAAGAAACAATTAATCGAACCTGAACGTAAACGAACTAAAAAATAGAACCAATGGAAGATAAGACATCCCTTGCCCTGTCGAGTTTTCAGGGGAATGCCAATTGCGCTCAATCTGTTTTGCTTGCATTTGCTATTGATGAAGGGTTAACTGCCGAGCAATGCCTAATGTTGGGATCCGGACTGGGTGGCGGTGTTGGGCAAAAGCAGCACATTTGCGGAGCCATAAATGCCGGGGCAATGATTATTGGCCTTAGATTCGGCAACAGTAACCCAAGCGATACCGATGCCAAACAAAGGGCAACCGCGCTTGTGGCCGAATACATGGATAAATGTGCTCAAAGTTTAGGTTCAACCGATTGCTGTAAAATCCTTGGAGTTGATTTGAACGACCCCATAGCAAAGCAAAAGGCCCGCGATGCCGGCCTGTTCGATATGGTTTGTGGCAAAGCCATTAAAACTGTTTGCCAGCTGCTCGAAAATGATTACCGGATAGAGTAACCCTTCGGTTCAACTATACCTGCATGGTAAAAATCCGTTGCCTGATGATTTGGATCGATTTGGCTATAAGGTAAAAGGCCATCATGGTAATAATGATAGTTGCTCCCGAGGGAACATTCAACTTAAACGAAATGGCTATTCCTGCAACAATCGAAATTAAACTTATGAGCGTTGATAGTAAAATTATCTTTTTAAACCTATGCGATACAATATTGGCAATATTAGCTGGAATGGTAAGCAATGAAATGATAAGAATGATTCCCACCGCCCTTATGGCAAAAACTATCGATAGAGCGATGAGAATGGCCAACGAATAACCAATAAACTTTACTGGAACATTTTGAGTTTTGGCAAAATCGCTATCGAAAGCCACAAAAAGAATAGGGTAATAGAAAGCTACAAAAAACAAAAGGGTTAACCCGGCAAGGATTAGTAATAGCAAAATATCGGTTTTTGAAATGGTTAGGATACTGCCAAACAGGAACGACATCAGGTTTGGTGCGTAGCCGGGTGTAAGGAATACAAAAAGAATACCCACAGCCATACCAAATGACCATAGCATGCCTATTGCCGAATCCTCGCGCAGGGTTCGTCCCTGCGATAAATACTCAAGCCCCAAAGCTGATAATACGGAAAAAACCGAGGCTCCCAGTATTGGATTTAATCCAAGATACCAAGCAATGCCTATGCCTCCAAACGATGCGTGAGTTATACCTCCGCTCAAAAAGACCAACCGCCTCACCACAATATATGATCCTATAAATCCGGTTATTACCGATAGTAAAACTGCTGCCAATAAAGCATTTTGAATAAAGGTGTACCGAAAGAACTGTGTAACGGTCTCAAGCATAACAGGTTTATTAATGTTGATGGTTGTGTTGGTTTTCCTTACTGTGATCGAGCAAAACGGTGTGGGGTACTGGCCCATGGGCAATTATCTGAATTGGGCAGTTGTATGCAGCCAGTTGCTCATTGGTTATTTGGTTCGATTGATGGTAAAAAAGTGTTCCATTCACGCATGCTATGGTTTTAACATACGTAGTAATGGTGCCCAAATCGTGCGATACCATAAGAATGGCCATTTGCTCGTTCAGCTTACGGAGCATTTCGTAAAGTTCGCCCTCAAATTTACTATCAACATAGGTATTGGGCTCATCCAAAATAAGTACCTGCGGGTCCGATATCAGCGCGCGGCAAAGCAACGCCCGTTGCAGCTGCCCACCCGAAAGCTGTCCAATGCTTTTATTTTGAAGATGATCGATCCCCACCCGTTTCATTAGGTCAAGGGCAATTCCTTTCTGTTGACGGCTGTAGCCACCAAAAAGTCCTTTTTTCTCCAAAAGACCCGATAGCACAACCTCTTTTACCGATACGGGAAAATTTTTATCGATCTGGCTTGCCTGGGGCAGGTAGCCTATAAGAGAACCATTACCCTTGGTGTGAAAAATAACCTCGCCACTAAAGGGCTTCAGCTGACCTATTATCAGTTTAATCAGGGTGGTTTTACCACCACCATTAGGGCCAATTATTCCTATAAAATCGTTAGTGTTGATGGTAAGGCTAACGTTACGTAAAACAATGTTTTTGCCGTATCCGGCGGTAACATTAACTACCTCAATCAGCTTTTCGGGTTGGTTTATCATTTTACATTACCTGCAATGGCGTTAGCAATAAAAATCATACTTTCAGCCCAGTTTTCCTGTAGCTGATCGACCTTAACCACCGAGGCTCCAAATTCGTTGGCAATGGTTTGAGTGTTGTGGGTGTCGAATTGGCTCTGCGAGAGGATGGTTTTGATACCCTTGGCACGGCAGCGCTCCACCAGCTCCACCACTCCCTTAGCCGATGGACTTTTTCCTTCCTGCTCAACGCTTAACTGGGTTAACCCGTAATCGCGGGCATAGTAACCCAGGGCGGGATGGTATATTACAAAAGTTTTTTGGCCTGAGCCAGCCAAAATAGCCCGAACCTTAGTATCAACCGAGTCGATATGAACTAACAAGCGGTTAAGGTTAGCGTTGAACTCACTTTCCCTTTCAGGGAAAAGGTCGGTAAGGTTTTGGGCAATGGTTTTGGCCATAACCTTGGCGTTAACCGCCGACATCCATATATGCGGATCAACGGCATGGTGATGCCCTTGGTGGCTTTCGTTTTCATGGTCGTGATCGCCCTCGCATTCACCCTTAATCAAATCAATCCCTTGCGACAGGTCAACATATTTGAATTGGGCATTATCCTTAAGCTTTTGCTCCATTCCCTTCTCAAAATCGAGTAGCCCTATGGAAAAGTAAGCTTTGGCCTGGGTAAGTTCAGCCATCTGCTGGGGGGTTGGTTCAAACATCTCGGGGCTGCTGCCCGGTGCAACGAGCACCTTAACCTCAACAGCCGAATCGGCTATGAACCGAACAAAATACTTGAGCGGTTGAATACTCACAAACACTGTGTTTGAACTGCTCTTAGCCAGCTTACCCTTACAGCCAAATAATGCCAACAGGGAAAAGGATAGAACCGATAAAAAGAATACTTTTTTCATACCCAAAAATTATTTGATAAAGTTAGAAAA
>LUYY01000359.1 GCA_001603415.1 Bacteroidales bacterium Bact_07
CTTGGAGATTATATAAAGTTTTACCCGAAAAAATTAAGCGGCGGTTTGCTGAGAAGATTGAACATTGCCTGCGGAATTGCTCACAAGCCCAAGCTAATTATTTTGGATGAACCCACGGTTGCGGTAGACCCGCAAAGCCGCAATAAAATTCTTGAGGGTATTAAAACCCTTAATGAACAAGGCGCAACTGTTGTATATACCTCTCACTATATGGAGGAGGTTGAACAAATCTGCACGCGTATAATGATTATTGATAAAGGAAGATCTATTGCAACAGGTACAAAGGATGAGCTGAAAGCTATGATTTCACTTGGGGAAAAGATAACGATTGAGTCTTTCGGTATTTCCGAACAGCAGCTGGCAGCAATCCGAAACCTGCCAGGAATAGTCTCGGTGGAGTATAAGGGAAATCAGATTACAATAAAATCCGGCAAGGGAAAAAACAATCTGGAAACGGTGCTTGAATTTATCAAACGGGAAAATATCCAATACGGGAAAATCTTTTCCGAGCTGCCAACACTAAATGACGTATTTCTCGAAATCACGGGAAAAGAACTGAGGGATTAAGGAGGAGATATAATGTTTGCCCATATATTTAAATACAGGCTGAAACGCATCTTAAACAATAAAAGTACATTATTCTGGACAATGCTCTTTCCTCTGCTGCTTGCATCATTCTTTCATCTGGCTTTCTCAAACCTGCTGACAGGAGAAAAATTTCAGCCAGTAAATGTCGCTGTTGTTGATAATACCGCCTGGCAGGAAAATGAAAACTTCAGGAACGTCCTGAATGAAGTATCCAGCGGAGACGGCAGGCTGTTCAATCTGACGGAAACTTCAGCTGAAAAGGCCGACAAGCTGTTGATGGACAACAGTATATCAGGTTATATTGTTGTTGATGAACAAATAAGAATGGTTGTTAGTAAAGCCGGTATGAGACAAAGCATTATTAAAAGCTTTATTGATAACTACATGCAGAATTATTCCGCTTTTGAAAGAATTCTTTCCAATGATCCGTCGAAATTTAAACAGCTTATTGAAAGTTCCATGGACAGGAGAAGCTTTACCAATGAAACTGGCTTTCCGGGTGGTGAACCGGACTATACTGTAAATTACTTCTATTCCCTTATTGCAATGGCCTGTTTTTACGGAGGATTTATGGGGATGCAGGAGATTAACGACATTCAGGCCAACATTTCCTCCGTCGCCGCGAGAGTAAATAATGCGCCGGTTCATAAAATGAAAGCATTTTTATCAAGCGCTGCCGCGTCCCTGCTTGTCCAATTCAGTGAAATTTTAATCCTGCTCTTTTATATTACTGTTGTACTCAAGGTTGACTTTGGCAGCAGAACCGCTTATGTATTCCTGACCGCTTTCTTAGGTTCCGTTTCAGGATTGGCCTTTGGTACTTTTATAAGTGCCCTTGTTAAAAAATCTGAAGGTGTAAAGGTGGGTATATTAGTTTCGGTTACCATGTTTTGTTCATTCCTTGCAGGAATGATGCAGCAGAGCATAAAATATTCCATAAGCAGAAATGCTCCGGTAATATCATGGATAAATCCTCTGAACCTTTTAACAGACGCATTCTACTGCCTTTACTACCTCGACTCAATGTCAAGGTATATATTAAATATGGCGGCTACCCTTGCTTTCATTCTCTTGTTCTGTTCTGTAACCTACTTCATTA
>LUYY01000153.1 GCA_001603415.1 Bacteroidales bacterium Bact_07
ATATACTGTAGTGGCTCGAAAAGATATTGCTCCTGACTCCGACAAAGCACTCTTTGATCCTGAAGAAATATTCACCGAAATTGAGACCCAAGCCAAAATGGGCGTAGATTTTATGACATTGCATTGCGCCATTACCAAAAGCAGTATTCGGTTTTTTGATACATTCAAACGCACAACCGGTATAGTTAGCCGGGGAGGTTCATTGATATACAAGTATATCAAAACAACCGGATTAGAGAATCCCCTTTACGAACATTACGATAGAATTCTGGAAATCTGTCAAAAATATGATGTTACCATTAGTTTAGGGGATGGCTTACGCCCGGGTTGCGGTGCCGACGCTAACGACCCGATTCAAATTGAGGAACTCTTGGTTCAAGGCGAACTAGTTCAACGGGCAAGGGCAAAAGGAGTTCAGGTTATGGCTGAAGGGCCTGGGCATATGCCGCTAAACCAAATTGAAATGAACATGAAATTGATGAAACGCGTTTGCGATGGCGCCCCACTTTACGTGCTAGGCCCTTTAACCACCGATGCTGCAGCAGGATATGACCATATTGCCGGAGCAATTGGAGGTGCAATTGCCGCAACACATGGTGCAAACTTCCTTTGCTATGTTACCCCAGCCGAACACCTTTGTCTTCCAACTACCGAAGATGTAAAGCAGGGTGTAGTTGCCAGCCGTATTGCAGCCCATTCGGCCGATGTGGCAAATGGATTACCTTTAGCGGTAATAAACGACCTTAAACTTTCGCAGGCCCGTTATAGTTTGAACTGGGGAAAGATGTTTGACTTCATGCTCGAACCCGAACTTGCCCGTAAACGAAAGGACGAATCGGAAAGCAAAACTGACGACTACTGCACCATGTGCGGCGAACTTTGTGCCATGAAAACATACAAGGAAACCCACAACTAATTTGTTTAACCCCAAGTTAGCCCTGTAATATTTACAGGGCTAACTAAAAATCGCTTTTATTATGGTTAATATTTGTTGTATTGCAGCACACGATTCCAGCAATGGTGCTGGTATTACTAGAGACTGTATAGTTGCTCACGATTTTGGTATTTGGGCACACCCTGCCATTACTGCCATTACAGCACAATCGTTTGAGCATGTGGAACAGATATGGCCTTTACCCCCTAATCAACTCGGCAATCAACTTGAAAGTATAGTGAAAAATTTTTCCCTTTCGGCCATCAAAATCGGAATGCTTTATTCACCTGAAAATGTAAATATTACAGCCAATTTCCTCAGAAACCAAATAAATGTGCCCATAATAGTTGACCCTGTAATTGTTTCGAGCGGAGGTGAACCCCTGATTACTGACCAAGCGCTTAATTTGATAACCGAAAAAATTTTACCCTTAGCCAGTCTGATTACGCCCAACCGATATGAACTTGAAACTTTAACCAATCGAAAGGTAATGAACTTTAACGATGCCTTTAATGCAGCACAAGCATTGGCTGAAAAGTATAAATGCAGGATTCTATTAAAGGGTGGTCATTTTGAAGGAACTATTCTTAACGACTTTATTATTGGGGGAGGCGAAACTATTGAGGTATCTCATGAACGGAGAAAATACGAATACAGCCATGGGAGTGGCTGCGTTCTTTCTACGGCTTTAACGTGCTCTCTAGCCTTAGGATATGACAACAAGCAAGCGCTTAGCCATGCGGTTAACTATACCCTTAAATATTTCGACAGTATAAATATCTCAATGATACAATAAACCGAACTAAAAATTCGCTCCAAAGCTAACGTACAGCATAGTCTTTTCGGGTGCGGTAAAATGACGAAGATTTACGGAGCAACTCAGATTCTTTATAGGGCTATAGTGTATTCCGGCTAGTATGAAATGAGAGCGACTAAGGTTAAGCGGTGCTGAATGGTTTATGTAATCGTATCGGGTTAAAACATCAACTTTTGATGTAACCGAATAGCTAAAAAACGACGAAATGCCCCAATAATCGGAATTCTTTGTAAAACCATAATTTTTAACGCCATTATACTCTGCAGCCAAGCGGTAACGCTTGCCTTTAAAGCCTGCAAAAACAGAGAGGGTGCTCCTGTTGTAATCACCGGAAGCGTTTTTGGGTGCAGCCGAAAAATCGGAGTAAACCTTTACTATTGCTCCGTTAATAGGATAGTATTCCACATTGAGGGAGTAAAGGAATTTTGAATCGCTATCCTGCTGCTTAAAAGGGCCATCGCCATTGGTAACCGATAGCTGTGTCAACAGCATATTGCGGTACTTGAAATCGACCTGAGCCCCAAAGTCGGCAGGGTTGCCATAGCGATGCACCTCCTGAAAAGTGAAGTAGATATAGCGATAGCCCCAAAACTTATCCTGCGTGGTAAGGTATTGGGTGTTGAGCAGCTGCCCAACCCGCAAATCGACAAACGATGCAGGTGAATACCTGATTTCTGCCATTTTGAGGAATGCGGTGTACCGGCTACCCTCGTTATAGGTAACGTTCAAGGGCTTGCCCAGGCTATCGGTAACGGCTATATTGTTGGTTGTTCGGGTAACATCGTAAATCAGAGTGGCTTTAAATGTTTCGTTAAGCGATGCAGAGTAACCCAGAAGCGCTGTGGGCATCTCAAAGGCGCTGCTTGGCCTATTACTCCCTGTAAGCGTGCTGTAGTACGCAGCAAAGATACTTGCCCAAGCCTTCTGCTTTAATTCGTTATCGGATGGCTTACCCTTCAAGGAATCCTGTGCAAATGAATTAATTGTTGTTAGTGCTGATAGAATGAATAGAAATGATGCTCGCATACAATAATTTTAGAGTGCGAAGGTAGGAATTTAGGGGGTAATACTCAAACTGAAAAACAATTTATGATGCTCAAAATAAGGATTTATTGAAAGCAGATAGAAGGAAGAAGCTCAAGGATATCCGTGAACCGTTAAACGTGAAGTGAAAAACAAAGAAATACCAAAAACGAACAACAAACAACGAACAACGCTCAACGTGTGGCCCCTCCATCAACCTTCAACCATCAACCCAAAGCATCCTTGTTTTAGTGGACGTTACTCTCTGACTTTTCATCGCCTTGTCCGTAAAGTATCCAAACGAATTGGTCTTAATCCTTGTTTTAGTGGACGTTACTCTCTGACGAAACACTTTGTATTCCGGGTGTGGGCGAAAAAGAAGTCTTAATCCTTGTTTTAGTGGACGTTACTCTCTGACACAAAAAAGAGAAGGCGTTTACAATGCAGATAATGCGTCTTAATCCTTGTTTTAGTGGACGTTACTCTCTGACTCCTACACAATACGATTGGTACTATGCTAAATATCTATGTCTTAATCCTTGTTTTAGTGGACGTTACTCTCTGACCGAGGTTTCCCTTCCAGAAGGGAAAACTCAGGAGGAGTCTTAATCCTTGTTTTAGTGGACGTTACTCTCTGACAATACTTTTTTACCAGCTAGGCTGGTAAAAAGAATGTGTCTTAATCCTTGTTTTAGTGGACGTTACTCTCTGACGGTGATAAAAATTTGGGGAGGCCTAGATGGCCTCCTGTCTTAATCCTTGTTTTAGTGGACGTTACTCTCTGACTTATCTGCACCACCATATATAATATAGCGAGCTCATGTCTTAATCCTTGTTTTAGTGGACGTTACTCTCTGACTCATTCGTTGTAGCATCGGTGGCTACCTTTAGACAAGGTCTTAATCCTTGTTTTAGTGGACGTTACTCTCTGACAACATGGGCATTGAAACAGGTAAAACTTACTTATTTGTCTTAATCCTTGTTTTAGTGGACGTTACTCTCTGACCGTTAAGAAGGTGGCTTAGCCACCTTCTTTTCCTGTCTTAATCCTTGTTTTAGTGGACGTTACTCTCTGACATTATCTCGGGGTCAATTACCCCGAACTCTTAAGCCTGTCTTAATCCTTGTTTTAGTGGACGTTACTCTCTGACGCCTTAGGCGTTAAATATCCAGAGAAACTTAGCCTCGTCTTAATCCTTGTTTTAGTGGACGTTACTCTCTGACAGCACTTTTCCCAAAGCACTGCTTATCAAATTATTACAATCAATATTTAATAGAACTTTACACTTTTTAGCTAAAAATGGGGTCGTTTTTTTGGGGGTGCAAAGGTACAACATTTTTGAGCTCATGTCAATACATTTT
>LUYY01000154.1:0-4221 GCA_001603415.1 Bacteroidales bacterium Bact_07
ATACCCCTTCCGAAGCTGTTAACTACATAAAGCCCGTTATTAACGCCATCAAAAAGAGGTTCCCCGAAATGCCCATTGAACTTGTGGACGAAAGGTTTACCTCCAAAATGGCCTTGCAGGCCATGATTGATGGTGGCATGAAAAAGAAGGACAGGCGGGAAAAGAGCAATGTAGATAAAATCAGCGCTGCCATTATCCTGCAAAGCTACATGGAGGGATTAAAATATAAGTAGTAATTTTACGCGTTAATTAGGACAGATGATACGAACAGTTTACGTTTACGGATCGCCAGTATTGCGCAAGGTGGCTCAGAATATAACACCCGATTACCCCAAACTCGATGCACTTATAGCTGACATGTTCGAAACCATGGAGCAATCGGATGGTATAGGATTAGCTGCACCTCAGATTGGCCTTTCCATCAGGCTTTTTGTGGTTGATGGCACCCCCCTTGCCGACGATGACCCAACCCTTAAGGATTTCCGCAAGGTCTTTATTAATGCCCAGATTACAGAACGGTTTGGCGATAAAGTAATTTATAACGAAGGATGCTTAAGCCTGCCCGGCTTACATGAGGATGTTGAGCGGGAATCGAAAATCCGCATTCGCTATCACGATGAGAAATTTGTGGAGCACGAGGATGTTTATGAAGGTATGGCTGCCCGTATCATACAGCATGAATACGACCACCTTGATGGTATACTCTTTACCGACCGCGTTTCGCCCATCCGTAAGCAGTTGCTCCGCTCAAAGCTTAATGCCATTGCCAAAGGCAAATTTAGCGCAAGCTACAAGTGCCGAATTGGCTAAGCAAGAGAATGTTTGCTTCCGTTGGGAACAACTCAATTAGGGATAGGAGTCAGAAATTGGCAGTCAAATAAATCGCCAAACGCCATGCACTAACCTCTAATCCCCTTTCAAAACACCATAACTAATCCCCTCAGCTTCAAGCCTATCAAAAATTTTTCTTTAAGCTTTCCCTTGCTAATTAAATAATTAGTTGTATTTTTGCGTCCCGCTTATTATCAAATTAAAGGATCACAAAAAAGTTGGTATTAACCTAAAAATTAGGAGATTGCAGTGAATACGCAAAGTTACAAAACGGTAATGGCAAACGATGCCACCGTTAAAAAGGAGTGGGTTGTGATTGATGCTACTGACCAGGTGCTAGGTCGCCTATCGAGCCAAGTAGCAAAAATCCTAAGGGGGAAACACAAACCCAGCTACACCCCACACGTTGATTGTGGTGATAATGTAATTATCATCAATGCCGACAAGGTTCGTTTAACCGGTCGTAAGTTAACCGATAAGGAGTATGTACGCCACACCGGATACCCTGGTGGTCAGCGTTTCTCAACCCCTAAGGAAATGCTTCATCGCAAGCCCATTTGGGTTATTGAGCACGCTGTAAAGGGCATGCTGCCTAAGAACAGGCTTGGTGCCGAGATGTTCCGCAACCTTTACGTTTATGCTGGTTCCGAGCATCCGCACGAGGCACAACAACCAAAGAAAATTGAATTAAGCAACATTAAATAAGTTAACTTATGCAGGTTTATAACGGATTAGGTAGAAGAAAATCGGCTGTTGCCCGTGTTTA
Source organism: Bacteroidales bacterium Bact_07 (assembly GCA_001603415.1). Lineage (GTDB taxonomy): Bacteria > Bacteroidota > Bacteroidia > Bacteroidales > Tenuifilaceae > Tenuifilum. The sequence goes on from LUYY01000154.1 coordinate 1,598, forward strand.
CCTCCGCGAAGGTAAAGGCAACATCACCATAAATGGCCGCGACCTCAAGGAGTATTTCAGCTCAGAGCTGCTCCACTACGTGGTAAAGCAGCCTCTAATGGTACTTAACGCCACCGAAGGTTTTGACATTAAGGCAACCCTCGATGGTGGTGGTATAACCGGTCAGGCTGAGGCTCTTAGGCTTGGTATTGCCCGCGCACTTGTTGAGTACAACGAGGCAAACAGGGCTGTTATGCGCGCCAACGGTTTCTTAACCCGCGATCCTCGTGAGGTTGAACGTAAGAAACCCGGTAGGCCAAAAGCCAGAAAGAGATTCCAGTTCAGCAAACGTTAATGCTATCAATTGTTTAACAAACTATTTATTAACCATTTGGCAGGCAGTTTAGTAATAAATTGCCCAGACTCCCGAAAGGGACTACTGAGCGATTGCCAAAAAATCTAAACAAACAAAAAATGTCAAGAACAAATTTTCAGGAACTGCTCGAAGCAGGTGTGCACTTTGGTCACTTAAAGCGCAAGTGGAACGCAAAGATGGCTCCTTACATCTTTATGGAGAAAAACGGTATCCACATTATTGACCTGCACAAAACAGTAGTAAAAATCGATGAAGCTGCCGCTGCAGTAAAGCAAATCGCCAAATCGGGTCGTAAGATCCTTTTTGTTGCCACCAAAAAACAGGCAAAGGACATTGTTGCCGAACGTATCAAGGCTATTAACATGCCTTACGTTACTGAGCGTTGGCCTGGTGGTATGCTCACCAACTTCCCCACCATCCGCAAAGCCGTTAAAAAGATGAACAGCATAGATAAGATGATGACCGACGGCACTTTCGACACCCTTTCAAAGCGTGAAAAGCTCCAAATTCAACGCCAACGCGCCAAGCTGGAAAAGAACCTTGGTTCAATTGCCAACCTCAACCGCTTACCAGCAGCCCTTTTTGTGGTTGACGTTCAAAAGGAATACATCGCCGTTCGTGAAGCCAACAGGCTTAACATTCCGGTTATCGCAATGGTTGATACCTGCTGTGATCCTACTCCAATCGATTTTGTGATTCCGGCTAACGACGATGCCTCCAAATCAATAGCCCTGATTGTTGACATCATGGCTAAAGCCATTCAGGAAGGTTTGGAAGAACGCAAGGCTGAAAAGGATAAAGAGCCTGCTGCAGGCGAAAAAGAGGAAGGCGTGAAAACCCGTGCCCGTAAAGTTAAAAAGGCTGCCGAGGTAGTTGAAGAGCCTGAGGAAGAGGAAGAAGCCGATGAGGTAGAAGAGATTGAAAAACCTGCTGCCACCATCGCTGACGATGAGATCGACGAAGAATAATAACATACAGACCCTAAAAAAACTAAATACCATGGCTGAAATTACAGCTGCTGATGTTGCGAAACTGCGCAAACTTACCGGAGCAGGCATGATGGACTGCAAGAATGCTCTGGTTGAAGCAAATGGCGATATGGAACGCGCCATCGAACTTATCCGCGAACGCGGTAAGGCTATTGCCAACAAACGTGCCGACCGTGAAGCTGGCGAAGGCGCTGCCCTTGCAAAGGTTAACGAATCGGGCAACCGCGGTGCAATGATAGTTCTCAACTGTGAAACCGATTTTGTGGCTAAAAATGCCGATTTCCTTGGCGTTGCCAACAAAATACTCGACCACGCACTTAAAACGGCTCCTGCCAACCTCGATGCTCTTAAAGAATCGAGCCTCGATGGCCGCAAGGTAGCCGATTATGTTGCCGAGTTCTCCGGTATCACAGGTGAAAAAGTTGAATTATCATATTACGAGCAGGTTGAAGCTCCTATGGTAGTTTCATACATCCATATGGGCAATAAACTTGCCACCATGGTTGGCTTTAGCAAAACCATCGACTTGCAAGCCGCTAAGGATGTTGCCATGCAAATTGCTGCCATGAGCCCTGTGGCTATCGATAAGGACGACGTTCCGGAAGATATCCGCAAGAAGGAGTTTGAGATTGGTCGCGAACAGGCACGCCTTGAGGGTAAACCCGAAAATATGCTTGACAAGATTGCTGAAGGCAAACTCCAGAAATTCTACAAGGAAAGCACCCTGCTTAACCAGGAGTTTGTTAAGGATAACAAGTTAACCATCCGCCAGTACCTGCAAAGTGTTGATAAGGATGTAAAGGTTACTGCCTTCAAACGCGTATCGCTCAACCTGTAATACTTACAGTATATCACCTTAAAAGGAGAGCAGCACTGCTCTCCTTTTTTTATTATATCTACTCAATGTCGTTTAGTTAACAAAAATATACATACTTGTCATCCTGCGCGACCTGTCCCGCATTAGCGGGAAGCCGAAGGATCTCTAATCTATCCCCATGAGATGTTTCGCTGGAGTCTATCCCGATATTTCGGGACTCAACATGACAATAGTTTCACGAACAATGAGCAACGAACAACTAACAACGCTTCCAGCCCCGTAGGGGCGTATTATTGGTAACTCCATGGCTACTCCTGCTCTAAAGCGATGCACGCTATAATATTCCCAAGAGCAACACTGAAACTTTGCATCGCGAAGGAAAAACATTGCAAAGAGCTATTTAAACGTTCTTTCTTGTCTTGATACAAGAAAGAACCAAAGAAAATCAAGGCTGAAAAGCCCG